>JAYTON010000670.1:0-2223 GCA_043747725.1 Saprospiraceae bacterium | reverse complement strand
GTGTCGCCTGCTTCACAAACGAAAACGTCCCCTTTTCTCAAAGCTGCTGAGGATTTCATGGAGATGACCCCCTCAGTATTGATGACTTTTGCGGGCGTTTCTTCTCTTGTTTTTCTCAAGCTATCTGCTTGAGCTTTACCTCTTGCTTCAGCTATCGCCTCAGCAAAATTCGCAAACAGCAAAGTAAGCAATAAAACAATGAAAATCAATAAGTTATAAATGATAGAACCCTGCGCTTTATCACCTGTTATGAGTTCATAGAGTGTAACGACCAACATGACAGCCGTACCGATTTCAACGGTGAACATGACGGGGTTTTTAATTAAAATAGCCGGATTAAGTTTTGTAAATGATTGCTTGAGGGCTGTCTGAACCAAATCCGCTTGAAATAATGAAGCATTTTGCTTTTCCATTATATTATTTGTTTTTTAAAAGACATTAAATCCTATTTCATTGAAAAAAATTCTGCAATGGGTCCTAATGTCAAAGCAGGGAAAAATGCTAAAGCTGCAATAATCAGAATGACGGCAAAGACCATCAAACCGAAAGTAGATGTATCCGTTTTTAAAGTACCGGCTGATTCTGGAATGTATTTTTTATTGGCTAAAATACCGGCTATTGCCATCGGTCCGATAATGGGCAAGTAGCGGCATATTACCATGATAATACTCGTCGTGATATTCCACCAAGGCGTATTGTCGCCCAAGCCTTCAAAGCCCGAACCATTATTAGCTGCCGAAGAAGTATATTCGTAGAGCATTTCAGAATAGCCATGAAAACTCGGATTGTTGAGCCATGCTACTGAGGGGTCATGGACGATGATATAAGAAGCCATTGAAGTACCTGCTAAAATTAAAAGAGGATGCAGCAAGGCGATAATCATGGCTATTTTCATCTCCCGCGCTTCTATTTTTTTACCTAAAAACTCAGGCGTCCGCCCAACCATCAAACCTGAAATAAAAACAGCCAAAATGATAAATATGTAAAAATTGAGAAAGCCAACCCCTACACCACCATAAAGCGCATTTATCATCATGCCCAGCAACGTGAACATACCTGTCAGCGGCATGAAACTATCATGCATAGCATTCACTGAGCCATTAGAAGTAACAGTCGTCGTGATGCCCCAAAAAGCGGAAGCTGCCGAACCGAATCGCATTTCTTTACCTTCAAGACTTCCCAGTGTTTGGTCAATCCCCATTTGAGTGATGGCTGGATTGCCTTTCAACTCATAATATACTGAGGGGGTCAGCAAGCAGAGGAATCCGATGGTCATCACGCCAAAAATCATCCAAGCCAAACGCTGGCGTTTGAGATAATAACCCAAAGCGAAAATCATAGCCATTGGAATCAAAATAATGCTGATATTTTCAACCATATTCGTCCAATAATTTAGATTTTCAAGGGGATGCGCGGAGTTTGTAGCGAAATAACCACCACCATTTGTTCCAATTTGCTTGATACCAATCATAGCAGCCGAAGGTCCGCGAGAGACTGATACGGTATCACCTTGCAAAGTGATGATTTGTTGTTTGCCTTCAAAATTCATCGGCGAACCATTGAAAGCCATAAATACAGCTACGACAAATGACAAAGGCAATAAAATACGCGTACAGCTTTTTAGAAAATAATTGTAAAAATTGCCTAATTGTGAAGTCGTGCGTTGGCGCATGGCATTGAAAACAACGGCACAAGCTGCCATGCCCGTCCCTGCTGTGACGAATTGCAGGAAGGTTAAACAGCCAATTTGTCCTAAATAAGACATCCCCGTTTCGCCTGAATAATGCTGTAAATTGCAATTTACAACAAATGAAATAGCGGTATTGAACGCCAAATCGGGTGTCATCGAAGGGTTGCCATCTGGATTTAAAGGCAACCAACCTTGATTCATCAAAATCAAAAGTGCCCAAAAAAACCAGAGGAGATTAATTGTTAGTAATGCTTTAAGATGTTCCTGCCAAGTCATTTCCCTTTGAGCATTGATGCCGCTTATTTTGAAAAAGCCCTTTTCAAGTGGGGTAAAAAAGTCAAGTGCCGACTTATTGCCTTCATAAACATTGGCAATGTATTTTCCTAAAGGCACTGCGAAAGCTGCCGTTGTGAGGAACATCACAACGATTCCGATTAGTTCAGAAGTCATTTTTTAATAGTGAAAAGTGAAAAATGAAGAGTGAAAAATTTCACACTTTTTGTTTTAAAATCTTTCCGGTTTGACCAATACAT
>JAYTON010000669.1:0-44362 GCA_043747725.1 Saprospiraceae bacterium | reverse complement strand
GTCAGACGGTTTTGGACATTTGAAGAAGGTGATTTCCGCAGTTTTAATGTCAATGGTGTGGCTGGTTTTCAAAATACCGCAGCCGATTGCCCCGATGGTGAAAATTGTGAAATCTTTTTGAGAACAAGCGAACCTTACCAATTTACACGCCCTTATTGGTTTGAAATTGTAAATGATGTCAATGCTTTCCGCTTTAATCCAGGAACGCCTGATGTGGTGACTGAAACGGGTGGTAAAACCTCTTTTTCGATTATTTGGGGTGGTGGTACGCTCGGTTCACAACCGGGTGTGCGCTTGGTCAAATACCGCCGCAACCCTTTGACGCAGCCGAATTATACAGTGAATACCTATGATGCCGATTTGCCAGTATTGCGCTATGCCGAAGTTTTATTGATGTATTCAGAAGTCGTCAACGAATTGGTAGGACCAAATACTGCTCCTGCGGGTAATACCTTGACTGCTCGGGCTGCCGTCAATCTCCTCCGCGATAGAGCAAGAAACTTTGTGTATTATCCCACCTTAACCACCGATACACGCATTATTGCTACGGGACCTTACAAGGCAACGTATGGGGATATTTTCAAAAGACAAGCCAAAGTAGGGTCAACGCCTGCACCCGCCTTAACAGCAAACGCAGCCGATACTTTGACAAAATATTACAACGACATTTCCGCTTTCAGAGGTTTGCGAGAAGCACCTGCTGCGCCAGATATTCGCAATTTCAAGAGTTTTCCTGCTACTGCCAACTACGTTCCAGACTTCCCAGCCACTTTAACAAGTGACCAATTTAGAGCGGAGTTAATGGACGAACGTTGGAGAGAATTGGCAGGTGAACAAAACGCAAGATGGTATGATTTGACCCGTTATGGTATATTGGTTTCAAGGGTAGCGCAACATAAAACATTGGTCAATCCTTTGACAAAACGCAGCCTACAAACCACGCCTTTCGGTCAGCAAGTATTGCAAGTTTCAGACCCTAAGTTTGAATATTTGCCTATACCAAAATCTGAAATTGACCGCAATGCGAATTTGAAGCAAAATGCAGGATTCTAATAAGATGTACAATGTTTGATGTACGATGTACGAAAACTCCAACTTATTTAACGATTTCGTACATCGTACATCAAATATCGTACATCAATTTATCATTTTTAAAGAAACAACAATGAAAAATATAAGATTTATTTATAAAAACAGCCTTTTACTCGCTCTTGCACTATTGATGACAATCGGCTGTCGCAAAGAAGGTGTTGAGGTCATAGACGTATCTTTTACGGCGGATAAAACCACTGTCAATAAAGGCGAAGAAGTCACTTTCACCTTTGGGGCAGGGGCAGATGCCTTGTCTATTTACACAGGCGATGCGGGTAAAGATTTCAAAAAAAGCCGTATTGCCCTCGTTGAACAACAAGGTTTGACGGAAGAACAACTGCGAACAAAACTTTTGGCAGAGCGCATTGACTCTCTTAAAGAATATTATTTAAGAATGCCAAATGTGGAAACTGTTCCTGCTGATTTTAAATATACAGGAGGTGCTTTGGCTGTTTATAATGGCAAATTAGTGCCTTGGGATTATTCAAACTCTACCAATTCTCGCTATATTCAACTGAAATTGGCAGACGGCAATCCGCAAACGCTTACTTTCAAAGCCAATAAAACGGTTTTACCTGCCATGTTGAATTGGACAAATACCACTTTGACCAGCAAAGGCGCATTGAGCAATGTGGCGAACAACTTTTTTGCCCCTTTCTGCGCTTTCCCCGATGGTTTTACGCCACAATCCACACAAGGACAAAGCGTGCGTTTTGGTGTTCAAGTCGTAATTGACGGAAAGGAATCTGCCGTCACCTATTTTACCCAGGCCGTCAGAGAACTGTTAGACAATCTTAGTTTTGACCTCGCCGCCACTATTACGGCATGGCGTACAGCCAATCCAACGCTCAAAGGCGCAAACGGAATTGACGAAGTGCGCCTAATTTTCAATGCGGATGTGCCAACCCTTACAGATGATGACGGCGATTTGCTTTCTTACAAAGGCAATGTGTATATCCAAGAAGTTCGCTTGGGTTCTTCTGATAATATGATACGCACTTTCAATTCAGGCGTAACCATACCTTACGTTTTTGAGGGTAAAACGCAAACGTACAAGTACAAATACGCCACCGCAGGCACTTATACGGCTACGATGGTGGCTACTTATATTGGTCGCAAAAAGTACACTGGCGATGGCTACAAAACAAACCGTGCCGATGAGGTTTTAGCAACAGAATATGAGATTGAACGGCGGTTTAAAACGATTGAAATAAAAGTGAATTGACCCCCTCAGTATTTTTTATAAAAAAGCCTTGAGATATTGCGTTTAAAGGCTTTTTTAATGTAATTATAATCTTAGATTTTCCTAAGATTTTACCCGTAAATCAAAGCTTGAAGAAATACTGATGGGGTATTTTTAAGGTTTGCGGCGAATAAACGTATTATTCGCCGCAAATTATGCGGCGAATAATACGTTTATTCGCCGCATTTTGTATTTTTACCCCAAATAAAATAAAGATGCGCTACATTCATCAACTTCAAGACTGGACAAATTTTACATTCGACAAAAATGTATTGTTCCCAAAATTAGCGGCTGTAAGCAACCAGCAAGGCAAACTCATGGGCAAAATGCAGATGCTTGGCTTTGACTTGAAACAAGAAGCTGTTTTAGAAACATTGACTTTAGATGTTTTGAAATCCACCGAAATAGAAGGCGAATTTTTACAGCCAGAACAAGTTCGCTCGTCTATTGCACGGCATTTGGGAATGGACATTGCGGGGCTTGTACCATCAGATAGGCACGTTGATGGGGTGGTTCAAATGATGCTTGATGCAACGCAAAATCATCAAAATCCATTGACAATTGATAGGTTATTTGATTGGCACGCAGCCTTGTTTCCGACAGGTCGGAGTGGTATGTACAAAATAAAAGTCGCTCAATGGCGCACAGACGAAACGGGCGCAATGCAAGTAGTTTCGGGCGGTATGGGTAAAGAACGGGTGCATTTTGAAGCACCTGATGCGGGGCGATTGCCAACGGAAATGCCCCATTTTACAGCATGGGTTAATGCTGAACAAGAGCTTGACCCTGTTTTAAAAGCCGCAATTGCCCATCTATGGTTTATCACAATTCACCCTTTTGATGATGGCAATGGAAGAATTGCACGGGCGATTACAGATATGCAATTGGCTCGAGCGGAGGATAGTTCGCAACGTTTTTACAGTATGTCGGCTCAAATTCAAGCGCAGCGCAGTGGTTATTATGCGATTTTAGAAAAAACGCAAAAAGGCACGCCAGACATTAGTGCATGGCTGATGTGGTTTTTAGATTGCCTAATGGTAGCCTTGACAACGGCTGAAACCACGCTCGAAAAAGTTTTATTCAAAGCCAAATTTTGGGAAAAACACGCCAAAACAATTTTGAATGAGCGTCAAATTCTGATGCTCAATAAATTATTAGGTCCATTTGAAGGCAAACTTAATACCTCCAAATGGGCTAAAATAGCAAAATGTTCATCGGATACAGCGTTGCGGGATATTCAAGATTTGATGGATAAAAACATATTGCGTAAGGAAGATTTTGGCGGACGCAGCACACACTATGTTTTGACGGACTTTGACAAGGCTTTGTAATCTTTGAACTATAAATTTGCACTCAAAATTCTTTTCTTATGATTAATCTTTCAAATTTAGAAGTTTGGTTTGTTACAGGCAGCCAACATCTTTACGGCGATGAGGTATTAAAAACCGTTGCCGACCACGCCAAAACCATTGCTAAGGCTTTTGATAAATCGGATAAAATAGCGGTTCGCATCAATTTTAAAGCCGTTGTCACCACACCCGATGAGATTTATAAAGTCTGTCAAGCCGCCAATGGGGATACCAATTGTATCGGGATTATTACGTGGATGCACACTTTTTCACCCGCTAAAATGTGGATTCGGGGGCTTCAAGCCTTGCAAAAACCGATTTGTCATTTGCATACCCAATTCAATCGAGATATTCCTTTCTCTGAAATTGATATGGATTTTATGAACCTCAACCAATCGGCACATGGCGATAGAGAATATGGCTATATGATGTCTCGCTTGCGTATGGAAAGAAAGGTTGTAGTTGGTCATTGGCAAGACCCCTCAGTATTGGCGCGTATAAATGTTTGGACACGCGTTGCTGCCGCCCGTTTTGATTGGCAAGGCGGCAAATTCGTCCGTTTTGGCGATAATATGCGCCAAGTGGCTGTGACCGAAGGCGATAAAGTAGAAGCGGAAATGCAATTTGGCTATTCTGTGAATACGCATGGCGTAGGCGATTTGGTTAAAATAGTTGATGCTGTTTCTGAAAAAGACATTGATGATTTAGTCGCTGAATACGCAGAAAGTTATGTTTTACAAGATTCATTAAGTAAAAATGGCAGCCAATACGCTTCTTTGCGAGAAGCCGCTAAAATAGAATTGGGCATAAAAACCTTTTTGGAGCAAGGTAATTTCAAAGGCTATACCGATACTTTTGAAGATTTACATGGCTTGGCACAATTGCCCGGTATTGCGTCTCAACGCTTGATGGCGGCGGGTTATGGTTTCGGTGGTGAAGGCGATTGGAAAACGGCTGCCCTTGTGCGGGCTGCCAAAGTAATGGCAAGTGGCATGGCAGGGGGCAACTCATTTATGGAAGATTATACCTACCATTTTGACCCCAATAATCCACTCGTTTTGGGCGCACACATGCTCGAAATTTGCCCCAGTATCGCCAATGCTAAACCGAGTTGCGAGATACATCCATTGGGCATAGGTGGCAAAGCTGACCCTGTTCGCCTCGTTTTCAATGCCGCCAGTGGTCCCGCTTTAAATGTGACGCTTGTAGATATGGGCAATCGTTTTCGTCTGATTGTGCATGAAGTAGAAGCCGTTGAAGCGCCCGCCCCAATGCCCAAACTACCCGTTGCGAGAGCCTTTTGGAAGCCTTTACCCGACATGAACACAGGTTGTGCCGCGTGGATTTATGCAGGGGGCGCACACCATACCGTTTATTCTCAAAACTTAACAACCGAGTATTGGGAAGATTTTGCGGCGATGATGGGTGTTGAAATGGTGGTGATTGATGCGAAGACAGATTTGCGGCAATTTAAAAATGAGTTAAGATGGAATGAATTGGTTTATAAAAAATAAGAAAAATTATTATGAAATATGTCATAGGTCTTGATTACGGAACAGACAGCGTCCGTGCCTTAATAGTCAATGCCCTAAACGGTGAAGAAGTCGCTACCCACGTTTTTTACTACCCCCGTTGGAAAAAAGGCTTGTATTGCGACCCTGCACAATCGCAATACCGCCAACACCCTTTGGATTATCTTGAAGGATTGGAGGTAGTCATCAAACAGGCTTTGAAAAAAGCAGGGAAAGACATCGCAAAAAACGTTGTGGGTATTTCTGTTGACACCACAGGTTCTACGCCTTGTGCGGTGGATAAAAACGGCACCCCCCTCAGTATGTTGCCCGAATTTGCGGACAATCCCAACGGTATGTTTATCCTTTGGAAAGACCATACTGCCAACAAAGAAGCGGAGGAAATCAACCAATTGGCGCATAGATGGGACACCGATTTTACAAAATATGTCGGCGGCATATACAGTTCTGAATGGTTTTGGGCTAAAATACTCCGCACTTTAAGGGTAGATAAACAAGTAGAAAAAGCCGCTTTTTCGTGGGTTGAGCATTGCGATTGGGTTTCGGCTGAATTGACGGGCAATACCGACCCCCTCAGTATAAAACGCTCTCGTTGTGCCGCAGGACATAAAGCGATGTGGCATGAAGCATTTGAAGGCTTGCCCTCAGAGGATTTTTTAACTCAATTAGACCCTGTTTTAAAAGGTTTAAGAAGCCGTTTGTTTAGAGATACCTATACTTCTGATAGGGATATGGGTACGCTTTCTAAAAAATGGGCTAAAAAATTAGGGCTTTCTGAAAATGTCACGATTGGCGTAGGGGCTTTTGATGCCCACATGGGCGCAGTCGGAGCGTACATCGAGCCTTATACTTTCGTGCGCGTGATGGGAACTTCTACTTGCGATATGCTCATAGCACCGAATGAAGAAGTGGGACATTTATTGATAAAAGGCATTTGTGGGCAAGTAGATGGCTCTATTATCCCGAATATGTTGGGCATGGAAGCGGGGCAATCGGCTTATGGTGATGTTTATGCGTGGTTTCAAAGGCTGTTGAGTTTTCCTTTAAAAACCTTTATGACTGAAAAACAAGCGGAAAAGATGGCGGAAAATATCATTCCCAAACTCGCTGAACGAGCCGCTACCCTACCCCTCAGTATCAACGACCCTGTGGCACTCGATTGGTTCAATGGCAGACGCACGCCCGATGCCAACCATACTTTAAAAGGTTTGATTTCGGGCTTGGATTTGAGCCATGATGCCCCCGCTATTTTCAAGGCATTGGTAGAAGCTACGGCATTTGGTTCAAAGGCAATTGTTGACCGTTTTCGGAGCGAAGGGGTTAAAATAGAAAAAGTCGTGGCGATTGGTGGTGTGGCTAAAAAATCGCCTTTTGTGATGCAAATTCTCGCAGATGTGCTGCAAATGCCGATTAAAGTGGTCAAATCTGAGCAAGCCTGTGCTTTGGGGGCGGCGATGTGTGCAGCAACGGCAGCAGGTGTTTATAAAACGCTGGAAGATGCCCAAAAAGCCATGTCTTCGGGTTTTGATGCCGAGTATTTGCCGAATGAAAATAAGGCAGATATTTATCAAAAATTGTATGAAAAGTATGTGAAAATGGGTGATTTTACAGAAAAAATGAAATAAAATTCGATGAAATATAAAAGTCTAAGAGAGCAAGTTTACGAAGCCAATATGGAGATACCTAAACAAAAATTGGCGATTTATACCTTTGGTAATGTCTCCGCTATTGACCGCAAAGAGGGCATAGTAGGTATCAAACCAAGTGGCGTTCCGTATTCGGATTTAAAGGTAAAAGATATTGTCATTTTGGATATAGAAGGCAAGGTCATTGACGGCAAAATGCGCCCGTCTTCTGATACCAAAACCCATATTTTACTGTATCAAAAATTTGACAATATTGGCGGCATTTGTCACACCCATTCTACTTATGCGGTGGCGTGGGCGCAAGCCTTAATGCCCATTCCCAATTTAGGAACAACCCATGCCGACCATCTTATTCCCTCTGTACCCGTTACAGATGTTATGACTGATGCCATGATACAAGGCGATTATGAACATGAAACAGGCAATCAAATTTTGGATATGTTCAAAAAACAAAACCTTTCACCCGATGAAGTCGAAATGGTTTTGGTTGCCTGTCATGGACCTTTCACTTGGGGTAAAACAGCCGCAAAAGCAGTGTATAATGCCTCCGTTTTAGAAGAATTGGCTAAAATGGCGTATTTAACCCGCCAACTTAACCCCTCAGTATCAGAGATAAAACAGACATTAAAAGATAAGCATTACTTCCGAAAACATGGTGAAGGGGCTTATTATGGGCAAGAAATCTAATTTATCATAATTTTTTAAAAACGAAAAATATCCATGCAAACAGGTCTTAATTTTGCAGATTGGGCGGTTTTCGCCATTTATTTTGTCATTGTTGCTTCTTATGGCTTTTGGATTTATAACCAAAAACGAAAAGAGGCAGCCGACACAAAAGATTATTTTTTAGCAGAAGGTTCATTGACTTGGTGGGCAATTGGGGCTTCCCTCATTGCTTCCAATATTTCAGCCGAGCAATTTATCGGTATGTCGGGCAATGGTTTTTCAGTCGGTATTGCGGTAGCGGCTTATGAATGGATTGCGGCGATTGCCTTGATTATCATAGCCGTCTTTTTTATGCCCATTTATCTCAAAAACCGCATTTTTACGATGCCTCAGTTTTTGAAAACACGATACAATTCGACGGTCAGTTTGACGATGGCTATTTTTTGGCTTTTCCTTTATGTCTTGGTCAACCTCACGTCAATCCTCTACTTGGGGGCTTTGGCGATTGATAATTTAGTAGGGGGCGGTTATTTTCATGTTATTTTGGTGCTTTTAGCCTTTTTTGCCCTCATTATCACTTTGGGTGGTATGAAAGTCATTGGTTATACCGATGTCATTCAAGTGTTAGTGCTTATTGTTGGCGGCTTGGCAACAACGTATATGGCTTTAACAATGGTGAGTGAAAAATTCGGTATGGGCAAAGATGTTATGGCGGGTTTTAATCAACTCGTCCTAAAAGCGGACGACCATTTTCACATGATTTTAGCAAAACCTGATGCCAATGCAAGTCAAGCGTATATCAACAAATACTTGATGTTGCCAGGCATTGCGATGTATTTTGCGGGTCAATGGATTGTCAATCTCAACTATTGGGGTTGCAACCAATACATCACACAACGGGCTTTGGGAGCAGATTTGAAAACGGCAAGAACAGGTATTTTATTCGCAGGTCTTTTGAAATTGATGATGCCTATTATCGTTATGTTGCCAGGTATTGCGGCGTATGTGCTTTACCAAAACGGCGAGTTGCAAGCAGGTATGACGGCAGGCGGTCAATTCAATTCCGACAATGCGTATTCGTCCATTCTCGCTTTTTTGCCCAATGGTTTGAAAGGGTTGGCTTTGGCGGCATTGACGGCGGCAATTGTGGCGAGTTTGGCAGGAAAAGCGAATTCAATTTCCACTATTTTCACCCTCGACCTTTACAAAGATTACATCAAAAAAGATGCGACAGAAAAGCAGTTAGTCCGTGTTGGGCGTATTACAATCGTGTTAGCCATGATTTTTGCGGTTTTATTGACTTGGGACGATAGCCTCGGCATTGGTGGTGAAGGTGGTTTCAATTTTATTCAAAAATATACGGGTTTTATCTCTCCAGGTGTGTTTGCGATGTTTATGTTGGGTTTCTTTTGGAAGCGTACAACGGGCACTGCGGGTATCGTGGGTTTGTTGGTCGGGTTCATTTTATCCGTCTTTTTCAACGAAGCTGCCCCCTCAGTATTGGGCAATGAAACCTTCCTTTATACAGCCTTTCCAAATGGTAAAGGCAGTTACGAAATTCCATTTTTGATTTGTATGGGTTTGGCTTTTGGTTTTGCAGTATTGGCAATGGTATTGGTGAGTTCGTTAGGTCCAAAAGAAGACAAAAATGCCTTTGAAATTGATGCGTCTATGTTCAAATTAGATGGTCGCACAACAGCTTTGATTGCGATTACTTTACTTCTGTTATCGGCTATTTATGTGCGCTTTTGGTAAAATACCCCCTCAGTATTTTAAGCTAAAAAGCTGCATTAATAACTGCGTAATGTTAGTAAATAAAAGCCGTTTTTTCGTTGAAATTTTTGTTTCAATGAAAAAACGGCTTTTTTATGCGCCTTCTTAATCAAGCCAATGAAAACAAAGCATCTAAAGTCAATTCTTTATCAATCATGCCCCAATTTTCATTTTTTACCACACCGTAAGAACTTACAAAAGTAAAAAATACTTGTTTTTTGGTTTGTGAATAGTGTTTGAACAAAGTCATTTTCATACGCAATTCTTTGGCATAAGCTTTTGTTATGACATATTCTCCATTTGCCCATTTGATTTCACAAAGATTGATAACCTTATCATTTCTATCAATTAAGAGGTCAATTTGGCAACCAGCCATGCCTTCTGCACCTTTATGATAAAAAGTAGAAGTCGTCGAAAAAACACCTGTAATACCTAATACTTTTTTAATTTGGGCGATATGTTTCAAACAAATACTTTCAAAGGCATAGCCACTCCAGACACGATGATTGGATGTTTGTTCAAAATTTTGCCAAATGTTTGCGCCTTCTTGTTTCATTTTTTCAATAAATTTCAGATAAAAAAGTGAATATTCATCTGTCAAACGGAACAAGGCTTCTCTTTTCATGCGCTCAAACGGTTGATACTCGGTGATAAATCCAGAATGTATCAATTCATCAAGGGTTTTAGTCAATCCACCGCCATTTGAGACATTTGCGTTTTTCACAATTTCGTCTCGGGTCATGCCCGAAGGCTTTGAAGCTAAAGCTCTTACAATAGCAACATGGTTTTCGGCATGGTCAAATAAAGATTGGTACAGTTGTCCAAATTCATCATATAAAGCACCGTCTGCGTCAAAACAGATACGGTCAATATTTTGAGCAACGCTCTCTCCTTTTTGAATTTCTTTTAAATAATGTGGAATCCCACCTATTGCCATATACAATTCTGTAATTTGGTAACGATTCAGATTCAAGCCTTTTTTTTGCAAATACAATTCTGTTTCATGTAGTGAAAAAGGGCGTAGATGAATCCGTTTTGTTACTCGATTGTAAAGTCCGCCTTTGTTATGCACTACTTTTTCTATCATCCACGAAGCCGCAGAACCACAAATGACGACCACAATATTATTGTTGACTGCCCAGCTGTTCCAGAAATAACCAAAAGCATCTAAAAACTTGGAGCGATGTGTGGAAAGCCACGGCAATTCATCAAAAAACACCACTCTTTTATGGGGTGTTTTGGTTGTTTCTAAGTACCGAATCAATAAACTAAATGCTCTTAACCATGATTTGGGTACTTCAATAGGCAACAAGGATTGGCTTTGTGTTGTCAAAACCTCTGCAAAATGTTCTAATTGTTCTTCCGTTGTTGCATTTTGAATGCCCGTAATCTTGAACGCCATGAGTTCAGCATAAACAGTTTCTATTAAAAACGTTTTTCCAACTCGCCGCCGCCCGATAACTGAAACAAATTCTGATTCATCGGTCGTCAATAAGTTTTTCAAGGTGTCAATTTCTTTTTCTCTACCTACTATCTTTTCCATTACTACAAAGTTTTAATAAATGAAAACCAACTTATAGCGAAAGATAATTCTATATTAGTCGCTATAAGTGTGCAAATATAGGTAGATATAGCGAGTATTGAAAATTTATTAATCGCTATAAGTAGAAAAATGCACGTTTTTCCAAAAATATGAATAAAATAGGGTGACTTTGTATTCATCATGCTTTGAGTGACATAAAGTGTTTTTTTCAATTATTAAAGGTGGCTCAAATAAAGCCCCCATTTTTATTTGATTTTGAACTTGCCCTAAATAATGTTCAACTCACTTATGCCTTATAATCAGCCATAAGTGTATTTTTTGAGTGACTTATGGCTGAATATAGCTTTAAATCAGCCACAACTTAATTGAAAGATATACTTATAGCTAAATTTAAGGTATTTTCTATAAAAAATGATACATGGCAGCCCCCCTCAGTATTTTTTTTAATAAAAGCCAATTATTCGGATAAAAAAGACAGTCATTTTTGGTTGTCTTTGTCATTTTTGACAAAAATTAAAATAATGAAAAAACTAATTCTACTTTTATTAATGCTCCAAAACCTCGCCTTTTCCCAAAACTGGAAAATGGCAAACACCCCCCTCAGTACCGAATGGGCGGGAAAGGTCAATCCTCAAAATCCATTGCCTGAATATCCTCGCCCGATGATGGTGCGGGATAAATGGCAAAATTTGAACGGATTATGGGAATTTCAAGAAGGACAGTCTTTTGTTTTTAATAAAAAATTGGACGGGCAGATATTGGTGCCTTATCCGTGGGAATCGGCTTTATCGGGTGTGCGGAAACAGTTTGATAGTCGTCGGGCAACGTATCGCCGAACTTTTACTGTACCTAACGAGTGGAAAGGGCAGCGCATTTTACTCCATTTTGGCGCAGTGGATTGGGAAGCGACGGTCTATTTGAACGGTAAAAGTGTCGGCACACATCGAGGCGGGTACGATGCTTTTTCCTACGATATTACCCCTTTTTTAACCGAAAAAGGCAATCAAGAACTCATTGTCTCCGTCTTTGACCCTGGCAATGATGAAGCAATTGCCGTGGGAAAACAGGAAAATAGCCGTTTTATGAACCCCCAACGGTATTCATATTGCCCTTCTTCGGGCATCTGGCAAACGGTTTGGCTGGAACCTGTCTCGAAAGTGAGTATCAAGGATTTTCACATCACACCCGATATTGATAATGAAGAAATAACAATAACGGTCAATCCCTCGCAACAAGTCGGCAGTCGTTGGAAAGCGGAAATTATAGCTTTTGATGGCACAACAGAAGTCGGCAGAACCACCGCCGATTTGAATAAACCTACCCCCCTCAGTATTCCGAAGCCTAAACTATGGTCGCCCGATAATCCGTTTTTATACGATGTGAAAATTGTTTTAAAAGATAGTTTAGAAGCCAAAGATGAAGTACAAGGTTATTTCGGTATGCGTAAAATTAGTTTAAAATCCTATAAAAACACGCCCCGTTTGGCTCTGAATAATGAATTCTTATTCCAATTCGGACCTCTCGACCAAGGCTACTGGCCCGATGGCATCTACACCGCCCCTACCGATGAAGCCTTGAAATGGGACATTGAACAAACCAAAAATTGGGGTTTTAATATGATACGCAAGCATATCAAAATAGAGCCACAACGCTGGTATTATTGGTGCGACAAAATGGGCATTTTGGTCTGGCAGGATATGCCCAGCACCATGAAACAACGCACCGAAGAAGAAAAAATACAATTTGAAACCGAATTGCAATACATGGTCAAACAGCATTGGAATCACCCAAGTATCGTGAATTGGGTCGTTTTTAACGAGCATTGGGGGCTGTATGATGTGGAACGATTGACCAATTTTGTCATGGCACTCGACCCAAGTCGCATGGTTACAGGCAATAGTGGCGTTGATGCCCGAAAACCGAGCGTGGATTATGAAGTTGGGCATATCAAAGACAATCACAGTTATCGCCCACCGTCTTTGCCTTTGGTCAGTAGCAAACGTGCCACAGCCAACGGCGAATATGGCGCAATCGGCTACAATATCGAAGGACATATTTGGGACGTGGACGGTCCTTGGGTGCATTACAATTACAAAGGCAAGGAAGATGCTACGGCAGAATATGAAAAATTTATCGGCATGATAACCGATAAATTCCTGCAAGGCGGTCTAAGTGCTGCCGTTTATACCCAATGGACGGACGTTGAAAATGAAATGAATGGTTTTTATACCTACGATAGGAAGGTGATAAAATTGGATAAAGAACGGGTGACGAAGGCGAATAAATCTACTTGGATGAAGGATAAAATGAAAGGAAATTGACTCCTTTGGAGCATCATCTATAACATTCAAATATATTTTTTCATCAATTCTACCAATTTAAATACAGTTGTGGAAGACTCGGCTTGTTCGGGCGTTATTTCTGAGTCTTCATGGAATTTTAAAACCCGTTTTGCTCTTTGGATAGCTAAATCTTGCCGTATTTGTTTGGTTTTCGAGTCAATTTGAAGCATGACTTCAAAAAAAATATCAGAAACAGTTTTGGATTGTTTGCCCTCGTATTGGCATTTGAACGGTTTTAAATAGCCATTTATTTTAGCATCATAATCTTTCCGATTCAAACCACCGCCTTGATGGTCTTCAAAATGCAAAATAAACCAATACTCAAATGCCTGATTGGAGTAAGCTACGGAATAGCCATAGGCTTGTGCTTGCCTAATAGCTTCATTGAAATCTTTTGGTGTAAAACTATCTCTGTCAAAAACACACCAGACGAAATCATAGGCTCTGCCTTTGGCTTTTTCTTCCTCTACGATTTGACTGGTTCTATGCACCAACGAAAGCGTATTATACCCTTCACCGATGGTTTTAACGGTGGCTGTACTTAATTTGAACTTATTGAAATAGCTTGGTTCTGTGTTTTCGCCTTCACAAACTATTAAGAAAGACTTTTTCTCTAATTTTCTAATAGGCGAAGCCTCCCTATCTAATACAGGTCGGCGGCGTGAGCGTTCTATCAGACGTTTTTTTTTAGATGCCATTCGAGTTTTAGTTTTCCTTTTTATTGAAAAATAGAGAGTTTGTCAAATTCACCCAAATAAGGAATAGCACCATATTTACCACGTATGTAATTTGTCTCAAAATCTTCTTGCTTTCGGGCTTTTATACCCTCTTCTGTTGTAAAATCGTGCAAAGAATACAGAGAAGCCGCCCCGTAACGGTCTTTTTCAGTAAAAAATATTTGGTCACGACGAAATAGATTGGCACTTAATAAATTCGTATTATGTGTATTAAAAATAAGTTGAGCATTGTATTTATTGATTTTTTCATTATGAAATAAATTAATAATACTGACAACCAAATTGGAATGTAATTCAGCGTCTAATTCATCAATGATACAGATTTTACCTTTTTTCAAAGCCTCTAACAAAAAGCCCAATATCATAAAATATTTCACTGTGCCGAAAGATTCCTCTTTATCCATTATCAAGTATTCAGTCCCAATTTGCTCTTTTAATTCATTGTATTTTTTATGAAAAGCAATGGTCGTATAAGCCTCTAAATCAAGGTCTTGCTGTTTGGTTTTAGAAGTGCTTTGTTTTAAAAATTTAATATCGTCTATACCAATATCCGCTTTTTTTATCAACTCCATAATATTCAGATATTCTGCATCATCAAATAACTTGGTGACGGTATAGTGGAAATATTTGTTATAGTTTTTATCAATAAGAATAAATAATTGGTCGAACCAAGCAAAAACATCTTTGGCTAAGGCATTATTGAATTGTGCGGCAACCGACAACATTAAAGCATTGTGCCGTACCATATTATTTTTAACCAAACTCGCTAAATCTCTAAAGTTTTTATGCACCTCAAACTGGCTTTTATCCCGATAAAAAATTTCAATTTCCTTCGTTTTTGGACGATGGTACAACCATTCCGCTTGAATACCTTGTTTAGTTGCTTCAAAACCATAGCGAAAAAGTTGATTTTGATAAATGAAAATAATTTCAAACATACTGGGTTCTTGTTCTGTTTCGCTACTAAATTTAAAGACCTCAACGGGAACAGGTTCATTCACTTGGCTTTCTTTTGAAGAATTATAAATCCATTCTTTCATAAAAGCTAAGGCTTCCAACAACTTGCTTTTACCACTGGCATTTGCACCATAAATGACCGCACTTTTTAATAAGTGTAAATGAAACATAGGCACAGGGCAGATATTGCTCTCCCAATGCGTGTCTTTGTCGTAATTTGAAGCAATCATGCTCAATTTTACTTCTTCCTTAAAGCACTTATAATTTTTAACCGAAAATTGAATTAGCATAATAAATCTATTTTGTGCAAATTTAATTCAAAAAATTGATTTATTATGAAATATTTTTTAAAATAAAATTTATTTCTGAAAATAAAACTACCCTTATAAATTTTAAAAGTTGTTTAAACAATTTTTAAGGTCAAAAAAACAACCAAAATACTGAGGGGGTATCTATTTTGGCTACTGGTTTAAAATATACCTATCATGTTGAAAAATATTTGCCTTTTACTCTTTTTTACAAAAAGCATCTTCGCCCAAAACACCACCAAACGCGCCGATTTATTCGTCCGTGACCCTTTCATTTTGACCGATACCAAAACAAAAACCTATTACCTCTATGCCTCTGCAAAAGATACAACTCTTATGCCCAATGGCAATAATGGTATCGTGGTGTACACAAGCAAAGATTTGAACCATTGGGAAAGCCCAAAACCCGTTTTTGAAATTCCGAATGATTCTTGGGCATCGCCTCGTCATGGAGCGTGGGCACCAGAAGTGCATTTTTACAAAGGGAAATACTATCTTTTTGTCACTTTATCCAATCCCGAAAAGCCGTTGCCAAATGATAAAGGGCGCAATATGCCTATGCGGGGAACAACCATTTTAGTCAGCGACAAACCCGATGGCATTTTCACCCCTTTGAAAAATGAACCGCATACACCCGCCGATTGGATGTCATTAGACGGTACACTTTTTATTGAAAATGGACAACCTTATTTGGTCTTTTGCCACGAATGGGTACAAATAGAAACAGGCACTTTTGAACGAATAAAACTCTCAAAAAACCTCAAAAATACTGAGGGGGTCGCCAAAACGATATTCAAAGTCACCGATGCCAATTGGGTAAAAAGCATCAATGCCAAACCTTATAATGCCACAGGTTTTGTCAGCGATGGCGCATGGTTTTATCGCACCAAAACGGGAAAATTACTGATGTTGTGGTCAAGTTTTAGCTCTTGTGGTTATACAGTGGGTATTGCCGAGTCTTCAAATGGCAAATTGACAGGCGCATGGAAACAGCAACAAGACGTTTTATACTGCAATAATGGCGGTCATGCCATGCTTTTCAAAACCTTTGAGGGGCGTTTGATGATGACTTTGCACCAACCCAATTCTGGTAATATTCGGGCAAGGATTTTTGAAATGGAAGATTTGGGTAATACTATCAAAATTAAGAATGAAATGCCGTTTGAGAATTGATTTTGAGGGAAAATACTGAGGGAGTGCTTCCGCAACATGGAAGCACCCCCTCAGTATTTTGACCTACATTTTTAGATTTTAATAGTATTGTGAAGGGTTTTGAGGTTTTTATTAACGAAAAAGGATTGTGTGTGATTTATTTTGTTTCCAATTTCATATTATTCTCTAATAAGTTTAAGAGTGTAATTTTTTTTAGGTATTTATCACCTTTACTCAACCAATATCTCATTGTGCGGCAAAGCATGAAGATTATTCACAGTAAGAATGACCACAAAATCGCCTTTTTTGCATTTTGCTAAGACCTGTTTAAAATCAATTTCCTTAAATGTTTGGTCAGAAAAAGACCACAGCGTTTTAGTATTGCCGTCTTTAATCGCCACTCTAAAATCAATTTTTTCGGTACATAGCCATTTGTCATTTTCGACAGTTGCGCTGCAAACAGTGAGTTTTCCTGTTGCAGAAAGAGGTAATTGGCACTTCCCAGTTGGCGAATAATCATCTACAACTAATTTTTCATTAAGGAAAATAGCCGCACAATCCGAGAAGGGTTCTGTTTGTCCAAAAAGGTTAATTGTCCATAAAATGCACAAAACGATTAATAGGCTCTTATTTTTTCTTAGCATGATGAATGGATTGAGTGATGAAAGATATGTTTTAAAGTAAAATCATTTTGGTTACTTGACTTTGGCACAAAACTACCGTTCTTACCCAATAAATGCCTAAAAATATGTGTAAAAGAGTGTAACGAAATTGTAAATCTTGGGGAAGGAAAGGATTTTACTTGAAAAAGGGCGTTTTACTGAGGGGGCGTTTTGGAGATGCACGTATGGAAGATGTGGGGCATACGATTAAAATTGTCAAGGAAATGCCGTTTTAAGATTGATTTTGAAGGAAAAATACTGAGGGGGTCGAAAATCTGAATAAATGAGCTATATTACTGTTTAAAAAGAGCAAGCTATTACGGCTTGCTTTTATATTTTTACTCCATTATTGAATAAAACCTGCTTTTTTATGAAAAAACAACTCGTCCTACTCGTCTTACTTTTTATAAGTACCTTTTCTTTTGCCCAAAATATATCGGGTGAATTAAAAAAATGGCATAAAATCACGCTTGATTTTGAAGGTCCTATGACCGATGAATTGGCGCAGCCC
Source organism: Saprospiraceae bacterium (assembly GCA_043747725.1). Classification (GTDB taxonomy): domain Bacteria; phylum Bacteroidota; class Bacteroidia; order Chitinophagales; family Saprospiraceae; genus JAAFJT01. The sequence goes on along the minus strand of JAYTON010000669.1, from coordinate 26,849 downwards.
AATCCATTTACCTATTATCGCTTAGATGTGACTTTCACGCACGAAAGCGGCGCACCTATTTTGGTTGTGCCTGCCTATTATGCAGCTGATGGTAATGCCGCAAATACGAGTGCCACAAAAGGTACTATTTGGCGCGTGCATTTTACACCTGAAAAAACGGGAAAATGGTCGTATCAAGCGGCATTTAAAGCGGGTGAAAACGCTGCAATTACTGAGGGGGGTGTTTCGGCGGGTTATATGGATGGCGCAAAAGGCAGTTTTGATATTGCGAATAACGATAAATCCTTACCCGATAACCGCGCCAAAGGGCGGTTGAATTATGTCGGCAAACGCTATTTACAATGGGCTGAAACAGGCGAATATTTTTTAAAAACAGGGGCAGATTCGCCCGAAAATATGCTGCACTATACCGATTTTGACGGCACTTTGAATGGTTATGGCAAATTGGGTAAAGACTATTTGCAATTGATGAAAACATGGCAACCACACGCCCAAGATTATGAAACCACTGCCGATAAATTCACTTGGCAAAATGGCAAAGGCAAAAACCTTATGGGCGCAATCAATTATTTGCATCAAAAAGGGCAAAATGCGTTTTCATTTCTTACTTTTTCCGTTGATGGCGATGATGGCTGCGTGTATCCGCATTTGGTAAAACAAGATTCGACTTTTATCAATGCCTCAAAAGAGTCAAAAGCATGGGACGCAGCGGTGATTCACGACCGTTTTGATTGCTCCAAACTCGACCAGTGGGAACACATTTTTGATTATGCTGAGACAAAAGGTATGTTTTTGCATGTCAAAACCTTTGAAAATGAAAGTGCTTCAACGATGGGGCGTTTTGATTTGTCAGATGATAGAAAATTGTACTATCGAGAATTGATAGCCCGCTTTGGACACCATTTGGCTTTGAATTGGAATTTGAGTGAGGAAACCAATGTTGATGTATCCGTTGTCCGCAAAACGGCGGCTTATATCCGCAATCTTGACCCTTATAAAAACCATGTTGTGCAACATACTTTTCCACCTCATTATACGCCCAATCAAGATAAAATCAAAGTAGAAAGACCCAATTTCGATTATTATTACTTGAATTTAGTGGGTTTTCAATCCGAATTAACAGGCGCATCGTTGCAATTAAATATTAATGAAACGCATCAGCAAGTAAAGCGTTGGGTTGAATTGTCTGAAAAATCGGGCAAACCTTGGGTAGTTTGCAACGATGAACAAGGCGATGCAGGTACAGGCGTAACGGTTGATAGCGATTACCCGACTTATGTAGGCAAAAAGCCCGATAATGCCGACAAAGTAAGGCATGGCGTTTTGTGGGGAACATTTATGGCAGGCGGTGCAGGCGTGGAATACTACTACGGCTACCAAACCGAAGCCAATGACCTCAATGCCCAAGACCACCGTACCCGCGCCCACAAGTACGAACAAGCCAAAATCGCAAGGGATTTTATGCAAAAACTACCTTTTTGGGAAATGCGGAGTATGGACGAATTAACGGCTTCTGCCGATGATTATGTTTTTGGAAAAGCGAGTGAAATCTACATTGTCTATTTGCCCAAAGGCGGTTCAACGGCAATTAATTTACCTTCGGGCAAATGGCAAGTGCAGTGGTTTAATCCTCGAAAAGGCGGCTATTTATCGGCTAAAAAAGGAGTGAATGGTTCTATTTCTGCGCCCAATACTGAGGGGGATTGGGTGGCTTTGATTACAAAAGGATAAAGCAACAACAAATCCGTAAAAAAACGCTTACCATACTGAGGGGGTATTTCTAAGTTTGAGGTTCAATAAAAAATATAAATTCTTTCTATGAAAAATCTCAAATTTAGCCTTTTGATAGGGCTTTGTATCAGTCTCAACACACTACACGCCCAAAGCCTAAAGCCCAAAACAGGCGTTGCCCCTACCCCACCAATGGGTTGGAACTCTTATAATTGCTACGGTGCAACGGTGGAAGAAGCCGAAGTAAAAGCCAATGCCCAATATTTAGCTAAAAATATGAAGCAATATGGCTGGCAATACGTGGTCATAGATTTTTGTTGGTTCTATCCGCATCCACCGGGCAGCCACCAAGACAACCCCCCTCAGTATAAATTGCCAAAAGGCGGCTTAGTACCGTGGATGCCGATGGATAAAAATGGGCGACTCCTCCCCGACCCACGCAAATTTCCGTCTGCCGCAGGCGGTAAAGGTTTTAAGCCATTGGCAGATTATGTCCATTCATTGGGTTTAAAATTTGGTATTCACGTCATGCGGGGTATTCCACGACAAGCGTATTGGGCAAAAACACCTATTCTCGGCACACAAGACGTTACGGCGGATATGGTGGGCGATACGACCTCAAAATGCCCGTGGCTCAACAGCATGTGGGGCGTTGATATGACCAAAGTGGGTAGCCAAGAGTATTACAATTCTATTTTTAAACTCTATGCCGAATGGGGCGTGGACTATGTAAAAGTAGATGATACCGACCTCGATGAAAAATATCCCTATCGCCGTAGCGAAGTGGAAGCCATGCGTAAAGCCATTGCTCAATGCGGCAGACCCATTGTTTTATCGCTTTCTTTGAACATGAAATATGAAAACCGTGACCATGCCGTACAAAATGCAGAATTATGGCGCATTTCAAAGGATTTTTGGGATTCGTGGGAACAAGTGGCGGAACAATTTGAACTCTGTGAAAAATGGGCTTCTGTTACCGATAAAAACGCTTATCCCGATGCGGATATGTTGCAAATTGGTAAGATTGCCAAACGTGGTCCCGTAGGTCAGGAACGATACAGTCGTTTAACAGAAGATGAGCATTATACCCATATAACCCTTTGGAGTATTTGCCGTTCACCCTTGATGATGGGCGGCAATTTGCCCGAAAATACGCCGTTTGTATTAAAATTATTGACAAATCCCGAAGTCATAGCGGTCAATCAAAAAGGCATTGAGGCAAAACAGTTGTATAGAAAAGATGATGTTTGTGTGTGGGTATCTAAAATGCCCAATTCAAAAGACCTCAATGTGGCGTTTTTCAATCTCGGAAAAGAAGCAAAAGATATTAAAATCAATTGGGAAGAATTGGGTTTAAAAGGCAATGCCAAAGTACGTGACCTTTGGGCGAAACAGGATATTGGTCGTTTTAATGGGGCGTTTAATATCTCTGTAAATAGTCATGGAGCGAAAGTATTTCGGTTTTCTATGTAAGAAAAGAGGGATTTATTTTTTCTAACTACCGGGTGCAGTCGAGATTGGGCTTCACCCTTTTTTCATAAGGAAAAATAGAAGGCTTATTTTTGAGTAATAAAATTAATTGCTCTTATCTTAAAATCGCTTGGTCATAATTTAAAGGATGGGTTTACACTGATTATTTCTGCATAAACACAGAAATAAAACAGAATATTTCTGTATTTCATTATTTTATCTGATTTTCAAACTCTAATATACGTTTTTTCAAATTATCAATCGCGGGTATATGCACGTTGTCAACAGATGTAAATTGTGTTTTATTGGCTTCATAAATCTCTTTTTTTACAAACTCTCTGTACATAGGACTAAGTCTAAAGTCATCAACACTCATCGTAAATACTGCGGGGTTGATTTTACCAAATGACTTTTTAACAGCATCAATAGCTTCACCTGTAATCTCGGGGTTTTCGGTTGTCAGCTCTCTAATTTTTTCATTTTTGGCTTTTTCGTAGTTATCAACCGTTTTTTCCAATTCCAATTTCAGATTGGCTAAATCTTGTATTTTTTGCTTTTTCAGGGTTTCTTTTTCTTGTTTCATTCTGTTTTTTGCATACAGACCTTTACCATAACCCGCCCTGACACCTGCCACCAGATAAGGATATATATTTTTAATTTCTGTTTTTCCCCTGTTTATTTGTTCTTTAGCATAGTACAAAACATCTAAAACCTTTTCAGTCTCGTACCCCCCTAAAAAAGATAAAATATCAGCATCGGGTGAGTCTTTATCAAAAAGTCTGAATAACGCTAAAATTTCGGTTTGCTCATTAGGCAATTCCTCTTCTTTTGTGGTCTCAAAAAGAGTTCTCTCCCCTACCCTCTCAGTATTTTTTGCCTTAGCTTTAGTTTTTTTGACGTTTCTTAGTGGCTTTTCTTTTTCAAAATCAGCAATATCACTTTTGGAATTATCCTCATTATCTAAAAAAGTAAATGTTTCAGTTTGGCTATTTTTGGCAGTAGCAGTATCAAGCACACTATCTCGCTCGAACATTTTCTTCGATTTTTCAAGTATTTCTTTGGCATCAGGGTTATCAAAAATATAAAAAATTATTTTTTCAACGGGGCTTTTTCTACTTCGCCTAACATCGTTATACTTGAAACAAATATCATTTTTCTCCTGCATTTCAAGCCTTGCGGTCTCTAAAACTCTGGCTTTGAAATTTTTGTATTGCATATATTCTTCATTGTCAATTTCTAAAATGCTTCTTAGTTCTTCCAATGGAATTTCTAATTTTCCAAACCGACGATAAGATTTTAAGAGCAAATACAATTTGATGGAATAGGTACTCCGTAAAACACGGGTGTTAAGAATGTGATAGTAAAAAAAATCACCTTTCGTAATTTCTAAAAAATAGGGTTTTAATTTATCTGAGACCTCAATTTCAACATAGCCGTCCCCATTTTCATCTATTCGGTATTCTGCGCTTGAAAACAAACTAACACCTATAAAATTGATACCACGCATATTATCCCCACGAGGAATATTAATGTCTCGTTTGCGCATATCTTCCATTTGACGGACATACTCTTTGAAATTATTGGAGCTAACCCCTAATTTGTGAAGGTAGTCTCTCAAGTAAAATCGGGCAAAACGTTTCTCTGGGTGGTCTTTAAAAAAAGCCAATACCTCAAATAAAAACTTAGTCTGCACTAAGGACAAACCGAATTTCGCCCGCGCAACTGGATTACGCAGTACTACCAATTCAGGGTTTTTATAGGGTTGTATGGTATTCGTTTCAGACATGAAATTACTTTACGGTTGACTAATAAATTGGCATAAAATCAATAAATACAGATATTAAAAGGATTATTTCCTTATATTTAAAGGAATAATCTGTATAAATACAGAAAAAATCTTTATTTACATCGAAATGAACAAACACTAAGTATAAGTAGCCATGAATGATTTAAAATGATTTGCAAGGTATGATGCAAATATAAAAACTTTAAATTCATTCGGCTACAATAAATATATATTTGTAGCTCTATCGTCCCAAATTTGTAGCTGAACCATCCCAAAAATGTAGCTCTATCGTCCCAAATTTGTAGCTGAATTATATCATAACTAATTCATAATGAATGAAGTAGGAGGGGTGCCAAAAACAAATAAATACAAAATTAAGAAAAGACACACAAAACTAAAAACTTTTTAGTTTTGTGTGTCTTTTCTTTTTGATTAACCAATTTAATGTATGAATTTTTTGTTTATAACGCGCGAATTTTTATAAAAACACAAAGTCTTTACTTTTTTATTTTTAGACCTCACAATGAAAAAAAACAAAGGGAAATGACGATTGTGGTACATTTTTATGTTTATCCTCAATTATTTAAATCGCTCCAATAACATAGTCAAAATCAACCCCCGCATTGTTTGACCATTGCGCTCTGTTTCTTCCCGTATTTTCTCAACTAACCACGGTGGTAAATCTAACGTTAGTCGATGGAGATTTTTACCATTTTTCGTATTTGTTTCAATGTTTTCAGGTGTTTCAGAAGCGTGAATTTTTTCGACTAATGCTTCTTTTTCAGCAAGGCTCAATTCTCTTTTTTTGGCTAATGTATCTTTTAAACTTTTCATTATAACTTTTGCTTAAATTTTTAATAAAATACTGAGGGGTGAATAAAATAAGGAATTTATCTTTATTTATAAAGAAATAAAACAGAAGAATACAGATTAATTCTGTGCCATTGCGGTTAGGATACTTTCTACTTCTTCGGCAAAGCGCATAATTTCGTCTTTGGCTTTCTGGTCACGGGTCTCTATAACGCCTAAACCATTGGTGGGGGCTTCACGGTAAGCAACCCTCTGACCAATGGTCGTTTGCATAAGTCGTATATCAAATTCTCCCATCACATCCATGACCTCTTTATCCAATTTTGTATTGCCAGTATAACGATTGAGGAGAATATAGGCTTGAATATTATCGCCTTTTACATCTTTTACCTGTTCGTAGCGTTCTAAGAAATTTTCAAAACTCCATACATCTAAACTGCTCGGCGTGATAGGCACTAAAACAAGGTCGGCTGCCATGAGGGTTTTTGTTGCCGTTTTTGATAATTGGGGACTACCATCAATAATGACAATGTCATATTGGCGATTTTGCTCATCGGCTACTTTATTGATTTGCTCGCTTTCAACGCCAAATACAGGAATATCTGGTTTGACCTCACGCAGACCATGCCATTTCATGGAGCTACGTTGCTCCATGTCGGTATCTAAAATGCAGACTTTATAGTCTTTGTGCGCAAGCACAACCGCCAAGTTTTGCGAGATAGTACTTTTGCCAACACCTCCTTTAAGATTTGTAATACTGATTATCATGTTATTGATATATGATTGATTAGAATGCAAATATAAAACAAATACAGAAAATACAAAGATTAATACAGAAAAAAAACAGAAATATAAAGACTTATTCTTTATATTTGCCCTTAAATGGTATTTAATGATAGCTTTAATCTGCGAACTCATTTTTTAGTAAAAAAATTTATAGTGGATAAAAAGGACTAATTTTTCAATTCATGGATAATCTAAATTCAATCACATCTTTTGACAATAAGGAAATTCGCAAACAATGGTATAATGAACAATGGTATTTTTCCATTGTCGATATTATTGAAATCTTGACGGATAGCCCAAGACCAACAGCTTATTGGAATAAAACCCAGAAGACGATACAAACAGAAAGTGAACTTTATCCATTTTGGATAAAGTTGAAATTTGTTGCACCCGATGGTAAAATGCGCCCAACAGACTGCGCCAATACTGAGGGGGTATTCCGTATTATTATGTCAGTGCCTTCGCCTAAAGCCGAGCCATTGAAAACGTGGTTAGCAAGGGTAGGGAAGGAGCGATTAGAAGAAGTAGCCGACCCTGAACTGGGTTTTGAACGCCTAAAAGAACTCTATAAAGCGAAAGGCTACGACGAAAAATGGATTGAATTGCGCCTAAAAGGGATAGGTATTCGCAAAGAATTGACCGATGAGTGGAAGAGTAGGGGAGTGCAAGAAGGACAAGAATATTCTATCCTAACCGCCGAAATTGCTAAAGGCACATTTGGTATCACTCCAAGTGAACACAGTAAGATTAAAGGCTTAGAAAAACAAAATCTCAGAGACCATATGACAGATTTGGAACTTGTTTTTACAATGCTTGGTGAGGTAGTGACCAAAAACTTAGCAGAGAAAGAAGATGCACAAGGCTTTAATGAAAATCATGATGTTGCTAAAGAGGGTGGTGAGATTGCTGGAGAAGCGCGCCGAAACGCAGAAAAAAGAATGGGTGTCAAAGTTGTATCGGCTAAGAATTTTTTAAATAAAGCAGAAAATCTAAACGAAATTCCATCGAGTTTGGAGGATAAAAAATAGCCTTTATAATTCTATTTATGGTACAGCCACTAATTGCACGAATTTTCACTAATTCTTGATATAACGATTCGTGAAAATTCGTGCAATTAGTGGCTGTATAATTGAAATTATGTTAATTGAATTGGGTCGCGCAAATTGTATTAATTACTATCATCTTCCACTTTTGCTTTTATTATGGTGCTTAAACTGGCAGTAAACGAATACCCAACGCCTTTATGTCGTTCTGCCAATTCCTTACGCATTTTTCGGATTTGTTCAACAATATTTTCGGGCAAATCGGGGTAATTGGCTAAACGCATACTCGCTTGTCGGGCAGCATAACCGTTTGACGTTTGTATAATTGTATTTACCAAATATTGTAATTGGGTTTTATCTTTAAAAAGATGGAGAAATAAATCAGCCAATTCAATTTTCACCATTTCAGATTGTTCATTTTGATAGACTTTCAGGAGTTGCTTTTTATTCAAATCTTTACTGTTTTGATTTCTCAAACCGATAACTGCCCAATAGCGCACCACACTGTCTTTATCTGTTAGTAAATTCATTTGTTTGGTTAAATGAGCCTTGCTCATGCCAACCATTTCAGCGACATCTAAGTATTTTTTCACATCATAATTTTTCACCTTCCACTCGCCTACTGTTTGAGTTTGGTCAATTTGAGCTAAGACATTTTCGGGTAAAAAGCCTAAATCTTGGTGTTTTATAATGTGTTCTTGGTTGATTTGGCGCATTTCGAGCAATATTTTTTCATATTGTTTATCATGCGCTAAATTGAGGGTTTCCCATTTATCCGTTTTTCGATTGAAAAGATATTCGGCTGTTCTTGGGGTGAAAATAGACGCTTCTAAGGTATTCAGTGCTTTGTTTTGATAGTCATTTCGCATTTGAATAAGCATAGGCGAGCGATTCCAATAGGCTTGTTGTTGCAAAACGGGGTGATGCGAGTAATAAATGCGCTCATACACATAGTCGCCTTTGATAAGGGTTCTGCCCATGTCAATCACTTCGTCGGTATTGTCACGGCAGCCCCAAAAGATATTGTCGGTGATTTCTTTTTGAGCGCCAAGAAAAATTCTGCCTTTCATATAATCGGGTTTGGTGATACCCACAAGGCTTAAAATAGTCGGTGCGAGGTCTTCAAAAGTCACGAGTTCGTCTATCGTTTCGCCCTTTTTAGCGGGTGCTAAATGCTGCCATTTTTCGGGAAAACGCACAACAAACGGCACTTGATGACCCAAACGAGAGGCATTTGTTTTGAAACGAGGCATACCTTGTCCGTGGTCAGCGTAGAAAAAGACGATTGTATTATCCCAATCACCGTTGTCTTTCAGCATTTTGACGATGCGCCCAACTTCATTGTCCGTCACCCGAAGGCAATTGTACAATCGGGCAATATTTTCACGATTATTGTCATTTTGCTTGTAAAAAGGTGGCACATCCAAACCTTCCGCTTTGATAATTTCTTCCTTTTTCAATCTGCCCAAAATCTCTTTTTCATACCAAGCGGTGCTGTTGCCAACGGTACGACTTTGGTGCGACTCATTGAAATTGAAAATTGAAAAAAAGGATTGGTCTTTCGATTTGCGTTTCGTGAAATCCGCTTTGCCGCCTTGTTCTGTCCAATTGTTTTGTATAAAATTTCGGGCATTTGCCAAATTGTAATCCGTTTTTGCATTATTGGATGTGAAATAACCCGCATTTTTCAAATACGATGCAAAACCTTTCACATCGGAAGGCACTTTAAATTGGCTTCGGTGATTGCCACAACCGTCCACTGCCGTCCGAACACCCGTTATAATGGTGTGACGAGAGGGTGAACACACCACATTGGTACTGTACGCATGGGTAAAACGCACCCCCTCAGTAGCGAGAGCATCAATATTGGGTGTTTTCACCTGTCTATTGCCATAACAACCAATAAAATCTGGAGACGTATCTTCAATGGTTATCCAGACGATATTGGGTTTTGTAGTTTGGGTTTTTGCGGATTGACCCGCACATAAAAAACCGATAATTATGTATAATAATTTCTTCATTTCCTTTTCATTTTTTATCTGTCTTTGATTGTGAAGAATTGTTGTTAATGGCTGTTTTAAGTTGCCAAATGTCGTGTGGTTCTCTGGCAGTTTTCATCAATGTTTCGATTTGTTGTACTATGGAGGGGTTTTTATCGGCAACATCCGTTGTTTCGGAGGGGTCGTTGTTGAGGTTGTAGAGTTCTAATTTGCCGTTTGGGTCGTGCCTGATGCCTTTCCAATTGTTTAATAAAATGGCTTGGTCAGAAGTTTTATTTTCGTGAAACTCCCAATACAAATAATCATGTTTTTTTTGTTTTTTCAATTTTCCTATCAAAGTGGGATAAAAAGAGACCCCCTCAGTATTTTGCGCCTTTTCGAGCTTTTTACCACTCACCTCCGCTAAGGTTGTCATTATGTCTTGAAAAGAAGAAATATGCTTGCTTTCTACCCCTTTTTGCACTTTTGACCAGCCACCTACTATCATCGGCACACGAATACCGCCCTCATAAATATCTCTTTTCCGACCTCTGTAAATGCCCGAACTTTTGAAATAATCGGGATTGGCACCACCTTCTTTTGCAGCCCCATTGTCGCTACTGAAAATGATTAGGGTGTTTTCATACAAACCTCTTTCTTTCAAATGGGCAATCAATTGACCGATACAATTATCCAAATGCGTAATACTCGCTGCATAGGCTGCCATTGGGTGCGTTTGTGAATTGTATGCACCATAATTGTCTTGCTTGCTGTTGCCGCCTTGTTTATTCAAAATATAGGGTTTTTCATCAAATTTGCCTTTATAACTTTGAAAAATTGTATCATCAGGCACTAATAATTCAGCGTGTGGCGTGGTGTAAGCCAAATATAAAAAGAAAGGTTGGGTTTTATTTTGCTCAATATATTGCTTTGCCTCATCGGTAAAAAGATTATTGGAATAGGCTTTACGTCCATCGTTTTGATTTTCTACAATGTCCACCCGCTTGCCATTTCGGAACAAATAATCAGGGAATTGATAATGGGCATGTCCTTGATTTAAAAAACCAAAATGATAGTCAAAACCTTGTTTAGTGGGTTCGCCTGTTGTGCCTTCTACGCCCATGCCCCATTTGCCGATAACAGCCGTAGCATAGCCTCTTTTTTTCAATACCTCACCGATGGTTACGTCTTCGTCTCGCAATTCCAAGCCTGCCCCAAAGCCGTGTTTGCCTGCTTCATAATTACCCCGCACCCGACAATGCCCTGCGTCACGTCCTGTCATTAAAATAGCACGACTTGGCGCACAGACGGGCGCACCTGTATAGTGTTGGGTGAAACGCATACCGTTTGCGGCTAAGGTATCGAGATGCGGTGTTCTGATTGTTTTTTGACCATAGCAACCGACATCACCATACCCCAAGTCATCGGCGAGAATGTAAATGATATTGGGTTTTCGAGTTTGGCTGCTTAGGTTAATGTTACCCAAAAACAAAAGAAAAAATAAAGGGATAATTTTATAAATCATATCGTTTTTTTTAATTAAACAATAAATGCGAATAATGGGTTGAAAAGCCTTGAAAGTTAAAATTTGGGTGCGTTTTTAATAAGCCCGTTAGGGCTGGCACCGTTTATAGAACAAGTAATCAAAAATTATCGTAAAGGTGCGTAGCACCGACACCGTTTTTTTACGGTGTCGGTACTACGTACCTTAAAAAAACACTACTCACTTTCCTATAAACGGTGCCAGCCCTACGGGCTTATAAAACGTAATAATTCAGTACCTGTGTTCACGATTAATGAAAGTTATACATGAAACGGGGTAAAATCCCGCTTTTTTAATAACGAATATCGATTAACGAATGTAGAATTTTGAAGTGTACGACGCCGACGTGCACGACTTCGACATTCAAAATTCGTTAATCGATATTCGTTATTCAGTCATCGTTAAAACGGGATTTTACCCCGTTTCATGTATATATCTCACTCATAATGTTTTGAGTATTTGAATATGGAATTATTGCCAAACGCTAATACCCTGGATTCCCCCCCTTTTTCAAAGCCGCATTATTATCCAATTCGGGCAATGGATAAGACCACTGCACAAACATAATATCGGGCGTATTGGCAGGAATAGCGGTATTTATCGCTCTCAAAGTCGTTTTGGTAAAATCCAAACCCCAACGGCGGAGGTCAAAAAAGCGAACGTGTTCAAAGGCAAATTCCCAACGGCGTTCATCTCGAATGACGGTGCGTTTTTGGGCTTGGGTAAGAGCGTTCCATGCGGTTTGGTCAAACATGGCGACACCTGCACGGTCACGAATCAGTTTTAAATTGGCAAAAATATCGGGGTCGGCTGCATTGACTTCTATTTCAGCTTCTGCCAACATCAACAAAGCATCAGCATAGCGCATCATGTAATAGTTCTGCGGATTGGTATTGTAAACGATAGGCGAAACGTGGAAATATTTTTTAATGGCTATGGCATTAGTCGTAAAATTCCAATATTTTTTACTGCCAAAAGTCGTATCAATATTGGACAACATAGCCCCTTTCATGCGCTTATCTCGATTGCGGGCATGGTTGGTTGTGCTTGCCAAAGTGGATTTTGTACCATAAATTGTGCTGTTTGCAGCATAAGGTTTTCCATCGGTGCAGAGGTAAGAATCCCGCAAATTATTGGTAATTTGAAACGAATTGCGCGGCACATTAAAAGGTGTAACAGAAGGAGAAGTTAAAGTATCAATTTTGATAGCGAAATTGCCACCATTATCCAATGGACTATCAATAAAATTGACTTGAAACATCACCTCGCTATTCGTGAACTCCACTTCGGGCGTAAAAAGTTTTTCATAATCGGCGAATAAGGCATAAGAATACGGGGCGGTTTTTAAAGATTTTAAAGTCGTAATGGCGTTTGGATAATCTCGCAAAGCCATATAAAATTTGCCCAATAAAAATGTAGCTGCCCCTCTTGTAATGCGTCCATCTGTGGAAATCGTTGGCAAGTTGGGCATGACGGTATTTTTCAAATCTTCAATCATTGCTTTGGCTATTTCACTGCCTTTTGTGGCTGGCAAACCTTCACTTGTAGAAGTATTGGGTTTGGTGTAAAACGGTACACCTTGATAAATCATGGTCAAATCGTGATACGCAAAAGCTCTTAAAAACTGCGCTTCGGCAATCAAACGGGTTTTTACCGCATCGCTAATGGCTGTTGAAGGCATTTGAGAGATTTTATCAATCGCCAAATTTGCTCGATTGACCACGTTGTACAAGGCACGCCACATATTAACGACTCTTGCCGTACTGCTGTTGAAAGCAAAATTGCGAATGTCTAACCAACTTTCAGAATTGGTATTTGTCCCCATATTATCGGTCAAAACATCCAATTGGTAGTAGCGCAAACCACCGATTTCATCACTTTGCAAAGCATCATAGACTCCTAAAATACCTTGAAGGGCTTGTCGTTCGGTTTTCCAAAATTCAGATTCTTGAATGTCGTTAGGATTGGTTAATTCCAATTGGTCTTTGCCACAAGATGTTGCAATCAACAGGGCAAAAAAGGATATGATGAATTTTATATTTTTCATTTTATGCGATTTTTATTGTCTTTTTATTGTCTAAAATGGTGAAAATACTGAGGGGGTACTAAAAACCAAGATTCAACCCCACCGTTGCCGTTTTCAATTGCGGATATTGCGAATTGCCTAATGAACCATTTGCCCTTTCAGGGTCAATTTGTTTAATCAATTTGCTAAATGTAAAAAGATTATTGCCCGATAAGTACACCCGCAATGTCCGCATACCCCATTTTTTCATGGTGGCAGAAGGCAGTGAATAACCCAATTCAATATTTCTAATGCGGAGGAAAGAGGCATCACTTAAAAAGAAAGAAGTGAGGTTTGCCTCTGGGCTTTGGCGTTTGAGAACGGGCCACGTACCATTCGGATTTTCTTTTGGGTCATAGCGATTGTCCCACCATTCTTTCCAGAAATTGGTATTACCCGCATTGCCAGGGCGATTGCCATTGTCACCGAGATAAATGTATTTATCCTTCACGCCTTGTACCAAAACATTAAGGTCTAAACCTTTAAAAGACACGCCTAAAGTTGCCCCATAAGTGATAGGTGTATTGGAAGAATTTAAAATTTGGCGGTCATCAAGATTCACTTGTCCATCGTTATTGGTATCGTAATAATACAATGCCCCCACACGCCGAGTATTTGCATTATTATTAAAAATAGGGTACTTTTCAAACTCTGTTGTATCTCGATAAATGCCTCGATAAGCCATCAAATAGTAGGAATTGATAGGATAACCTTCTCTCAAAATGAAACTACCATTCACAGCATCCCTTGTTTCCAATTTATCTACATTGTTTTTAATATAGGTAAAATTGCCACCAATATTTAAAAAAACCTTTTTAGCCACTTGGGTTTTGTATTCCAAATTCAATTCATAGCCTTTGTTTGAGACCTTTGCCACATTCAAATTGGCAGGTGTTATACCCCCAAAAGAGGAAGGCAGTGCCAATTGATACAAAATACCATCGGTTACTTTATTGAAAACGTCCACATTTAAAAACAAGCGGTTATCCCAAAAGGCAGCGTCCATACCCACGTTTGTCACAGCCGTTTCTTCCCAACGGATATTCGGGTTGCTGAAACGGTTTTGCGACACACCCACATTCAACACATCACCCAACGGATAAAATGAACGGGTGCTATACACTTGCTGATAAGGATAATTACCAATGCGGTCATTACCGACAATCCCCCAACCGCCTCTAAATTTCAATAAACTCATAAATTTACTGAGGGGGGTAAAAAATTGCTCATTCGACACTATCCAACCCGCAGAGAACGACGGGAAATAGCCATATTTTTCATTGGCAGGAAAACGAGACGAGCCATCTACCCGCAGATTGCCTTCCAATATGTATTTATTGTCAAAAGAATAATTCATACGCCCGAAGAAAGATTGCACACGCCAAGCGTTTCTATCACCTGCTACCCGCAAATCACTAAGGGCATTGCCTAAAACTTGTTGGTCGTTGCTTGGTAAATCACGCCCTTCCGCTTCAAAATCGGTGTCTTCAAAATCGGTATATTCATAACCCGCCAATAAACCCAAAGCGTGTTTGTTGTTAAAAACGGTATTATAATTTGCAGTCAGTTGCGATTGAAATTGACGGCTTGTGCTGCTGCTGTTAATTAGGGTATTTTTCTGATTTTGCATACCCGTTTGTAACGGATTTACACCCCGATAATCGAAAGTAGGATTAAATGCTTCTACTGTCGTATTATCCGTAGCATAACTGAATTGCCCTCTCAATAACAAACCCTTGACAGGGCGATATGCCAGAAATGCCAACATATTATTATTGAGCGTTTTGCGGTCATTGCGCCCAATTTCGGTGGTCAAAACAGGGTTTTGTACGACTGAAAGGGCTTGAAAACTGGCAGGCGCACCCGGGTAGTTTACACCCCAATTGCCATTCGCATATTTAAGTGGTGTGATAGGAAAGGCTTGATTGATGCGGCTCACAACAGTTGCCGAAGAAGCAAAAGGACTGTTGGAACTTTGTAAATATCCGAAAAAATTCAAACCAACATCTATATTTTCAGAGGCTTTCAAACGGATATTGCTGCGATAATTATAACGCCGTGAAGAAAATCCTTTCATAGCCCCTTCTTGGTCAACTACGCCAAAAGAGCCTTGAAATGACGCATTATTATTGCCCCCATTCACCGACACATTGGCATTGCGTAGAAAGCCTGTGCGGTAGGTTTCTTTCACCCAATCTGTATTGGCGAAAGTATCGTTTAAGATACCATTTTTAGCATTTTCGATGGCATAAAGCGGGTAATTCGTGCCGCCCGTTGCTTCATTGTGTAAAGTCATCCACTGCCATGAATTGACAAATTGAGGCAAGTAGGTGGCTTGTTGTGAGGAGTTTTGCAGATTGACATTGATGTTCAAACGAGATTTTTGTGGTTCTTTGGTCGTTACCAAGATAACCCCATTTGCCCCACGGGCACCATAAATAGCTGCCGAAGAAGCGTCTTTCAAAACCGTTATACTGGCAATTTCAGTGGGTGCTAAATTATTCATAGTGGTTAAATTCGAGACCGCCCCGTCAATGACCACCAAGGGTGCAGCATCATTCAACGTACCAACACCCCGTACTAAAATTTCCCCTTGGTCTGCCCCCGGTTCGCCCCCGGGCTGAACGATAGAAACACCCGCCATACGCCCCGAAAGCATATTAATAACAGACGATTGTGGTAAATTTTCCAAATCTTTAAAATTCACATCTGAAACGGCTCCCGTGATATTGCTCCGTTTTTGTGAGCCATAGCCTACAACCACCACTTCATTCAAATTATTGACGGTTTCACGCATTATAACCGTCAAACTTGCCTCGTTATCACCGATTTCAATATCTTGTGTTTCAAAACCGACAAATGAAACGGTCAAAGAATCACGCCCTGCGGGAATCGTGAGCATAAAACGACCCTCAAAGTCACTAATTGTACCCGTTTGCGTACCTGAAAGAACAATAGAGGCAGAGGGAATCGGTTGCCCTTTTTCATCAGCCACAACACCCACTACGGCACGTTCACCTTTGGGCATTTTCACTTTTTTCTTTTTTTTGCCATTATTATTAAGGTCATCGTCCATGCCTTCTGCCGTATTGCCGCTAAAAGGCTGCATCCGCACAAGGATAGTGGTGCGGTCATTTACCTGTACCTGTTGGCGTTGTTTGCCTTTTGCCGTCACGACAAAAGTATTGATACTCGCAGGCAAATTGAGGAGGTAACTCCCTTTGTCATTCGTTTTTGTCTTGATAGTGGTTTGAGGTACAAAAACTTGTGCATTGGCAATAGGATTACCGTCTTGGTCAAGCACTGTACCAGATACGACCTTACCACTTTGGGCTAAGAGCGTATCCGTAAACCCAAATTGGAACAAAAGGAAAAGTACGCACGCCAACCATGTCTTTTGATTGGAAAGAAGTATAGTTTTTTTCATCATCTTGTTAGTGAGTTATTGCTAAAAGTAAAGTTTAGTCTATTATAGAATTTATGACTGTAAAATTGGCAATCCCAAACCATAAAAATGTCTCACAAGGGTATAAAAATGTCTCAAAATAGCTTTATCTAATTATTTGAGTAAAAATACTGAGGGGGTGCTTATAAAAGCTATGGAATAATGTACTCGGTTTTTCCCGCATTTTCCCCATATTTAATCTACATTTGCACTTAAATTTTTAAAAATAAGATGTCAAAAGAATTTTTTATAACAGGGCGGTGCTTTCCAAAGCTACACTATATGGCAGATGTTTCCAAGAAAATGGAACAGATACAGCACATGGTGGAAAAAGGGGCATACTTTATCATCAATCGCCCTCGTCAATATGGAAAAACGACTACGCTTTATTCCTTAGCCGAAGCCCTCCGAAAAACGGGTGAATATGTCGTCCTCAATACCAGTTTTGAAGGTATTGGCGATGCTATTTTTGAAGAAGAGGCACACTTTTCCTCGGGTTTTATAAGAATAATGGAAAAATATACAAAATTTCACTCTCCCGAATTGCTGGGTTGGTTCAAAAAAACAAGAAAAGTAAAAGACTTGGAAAAACTGTCTGATATGATAACCGATTTTATTAGTCAAACCGATAAAAAGGTGGTTTTGATAATAGATGAAGTAGATAAAAGTTCCAATAATCAATTGTTTGTCAGTTTTTTAGCCATGTTACGCAATAAGTATTTGGAACGTGATGAAATTCCAACATTTCATTCCGTTGTCTTGGCGGGTGTACATGATGTGAAAACCTTGAAAGTAAAAATTAGAGGTAATGAAGAACAAAAGTTTAATTCTCCGTGGAATATTGCGGCTGAATTTAAGGTAGATATGAATTTGCAAGTAGCTGAAATTAAGCCGATGCTCGATGAATATGTTGCGGATAAAGGGGTGAAAATGGATACCCAGTTTATAGCTGAACGGCTTTTTTATTACACATCGGGCTATCCATTTTTAGTGAGTAAGTTGTGTAAAATGCTGGATGAAGATTTTTTACCGCAAAAACAAGTAAAAGAATGGATGGACAAGGATTTGGAAAATGCTGTGAAAATCTTAGTAACTGAGAGCAATACGAATTTTGATACGCTCACTAAAAACTTAGAGAATAACCCAGAACTCTATCGAGCCGTTTATAATATTGCCATAGAAAGTGATTTCGTTCCTTTTAACGTTCATAACCCTACAACAAATTTGGGTATTTTGTACGGTATGTTTGTATCGGGAAATGGCGGTGGGCGCATCAAAATTCACAATCGTATTTATACAGAGGTTATTGTGAATTATATGTCTGATAAAATTAGAGAAGACAAACTTTCAGAAAATAAAAATATCGGTTCGGGCTATAGAAATACTAATCAAACGCTCAACATGGAAGCCGTTTTATTAGGTTTTCAAACGTTTATGAAAAAAGAGTACAGCAAAAAAGATCGTGATTTTCTTGAAAAAAATGGCAGATTGGTCTTTTTAGCTTTTATAAAACCCATCATCAACGGTTCGGGTTATGATTTTAAAGAACCGCAAATTTCGGAAGAACAGCGATTAGATGTCGTTATTACTTATTTTGCTGAAAAATATGTAGCGGAACTCAAACTTTGGCGAGGTCAAAAAGCGCATGAGAAAGGGCTTATTCAATTAGTCGAATATCTCAATAGTCAATCTTTATCCGAAGGTTATTTGCTGATTTTTGACCATTCAGAAGTCAAAAACTGGCACTCTGAATGGCTTGAGGTGGAAGGTAAAAAAATATTTGCCATCTGGGTTTGATATTGAAAAATACTGAGGGGGTCAAACTTGCGTAGGCAACACCCCAAACTCCTTCTCAAAACATTTTGAGAAATATTTAGGATTGCTAAAACCCGTTTTTGAAGCCACTTCATGCACCATAAACTGACCCGATTTGAGCATCTGTGCTGCTTTTTTGAGCCGATATTTTCGGATAAATACGGAAGGGGACTCCCCTACTACTTCCTCCATTTTGCGATAAAAGGTAGCACGACTAAAATAGAGGTTATTGGCTAAAAACTCGACATCTAAAAACGCTTTATCAATGTTTTGGTCTATCAAATTCACGATATTTTGAATGAATTTTTCGTCTTCCGATTCATAAATTTCTTCTCTGGGTTCTATAATGACGACCTTTTTTTGTTTCCCTTTTGCTTGTCTTAATAGGCTTTTTACCCGCCAACGCAAGAGTTCGGGACTAAATGGTTTTTCAATAAAATCATCTACTTCATTCTGAAAACAAACCAATTTTTGTTCTTCCGAATTGCGCCCTGTTAAAATCACGAAAGGCAAATTTACCCAATTTTTATCCTGTCGAATATGTCTGCATAAAGTCAAACCGTCCATATTGGGCATAGATAAATCGCTGACTATCAATTCAATATCTTGTTTTTTTAAGACAGCCAAAGCCTCTTGCCCATCATCGGCTGTATGAACTGTAAAATCCATTTCAAGCGTTTCTTTCAAATATTTTAAAATTTCGGGATTATCATCTACGACTAAAATTTGCCCTGAAATAGGCTTGGATACTGTTCCGCCTTGTCGGGACATCAAGGGGGGGGTATCCCCAATATTATTGTCATTTTGAGGGAGAATTAAACCTTCCTTTTCTTCAAAATGCGGTTTATTATCGGGCAAAACAATGGGGGCGTGAACGATACTGGGTTTTAATTCCGAAATGTTGTATTGCAGTTTATCAATTGGTAAATAAAAAGTTACGGCTGTAAAAATGCCTTCTTCGCTGCGAATATCCAAACAGCCATGATGCAGATTAATCAACCGAGCCACCAAATCCAAGCCAATGCCCGTTCCGCTTTTATCTTCCCGATTAAATTTGGTATTTTCTGCTCGATAAAACGGTTGCACCACTTTGTCAATTTCCGCTTGCGGTATGCCCACACCTGTATCTTGCACTGTGCAAATCAGATAGTTGCCCTCTCCTACTTCGGTTTTACAAGGCAAATCCATGCCCCCCAAATATTGAGCATCTATTTTTAGGCTTACTTCTCCGCCAATTTTGCAGTATTTTATCGCATTATTCAATAAATTTTGGACAATAATCTCTAATAATTCCTCATCGCACCACCCGCGTAAAGTTTCTTTTTGACTGTTAAAATCAAACTGGATATTTTTTAAAACGGCTAAAGGTTGGGCTTCTCGATACAGTTTTTCCAAACGAGATTTGATATTTTCCTCCGTCACGCTCAAATTAAACATCCCACTTTCGCCTTTACGAATGTTCATAATTTGGTCGGTCAATTTTTTCACCCGCAGAGCTTGGTCATAGAGATTATCCAACACAGCCGTATTCACTTTTTTATCGTGTAAGGCTTGCTCCAACGGACCCAAAATGAGCGATAAACGGTTTTTAATTTCATGTGATAAATCGGTGTAAAACACGATTTGCTGGGTTTGTTTTTGCGCTATTTCGTGTTCTTCTTGAAGCTGTCTATTGAGTTTAAACCAATTTTGCCACAAGATATAAGCCGTGATAGCCAATATACCTATCAATAAAAAATAGAAGAAAAATGCCGTCCTCGACCACCAAAACGAAGGATTAATGGCAATTTTAAGGCTCGCTGTTGCCGTCATCCACTGCCCGTAACTGTTGGCACTGCGTACTTCAAAAAGATAATCGCCCGTAGCCAAATCCACATATTCCACCACAGGGCGTACTCCTTCTATATATTGCCAAGTCGTATCTTTTCCAATCAGCCTATACGCATATTGGTTTTTTTCAGGTGTTGTATAATCCAACAAAGCAAATCCAATGCGAAAACTGTTTTGGTTATGCGCCAATTCTACCGTTTTCCCCGCTTCATTCGGTGCAACTAACCGTTCTTTGACACCCCCCTCAGTATTTTGGGCATTTAAAATGTCAAACTGTGTCCATACAAAAGGGACTTGTGCGGTTGCCATATTATCCACATCTTTGAGGCGGTAAATACCCGCCACATTGCCAAAATACAAATAGCCCTGTGCGTCTTTTGCCGAAGCATTGAAATGAAATTCGGGACTGTTAATACCTGCCTCGCTGCCAAAGGTTTGAAAAGGCATCGAAATATCTCGTATTTTTGCTAAACCGTTTAAAGTGGATAGCCATAAACTACCCGATTGCCCTTCTTCGATAGCGCAAATGGTATTAGACATCAAGCCATTTTTAGCATCAAAAATTTTGAAATCATCGGCTTTTGCTTGATATAACAGCAAACCATCGCCCCGAGTGCCTACCCAAATATTGCCCTTGCTGTCTTCTTTAAGGCATAAAATGCGATTAGACGCTATATGCCCTTTTGTGTCGCCTCCATAATGTTGAATGGTTTGTTGGGGCAGATTTATTTTATACAGCCCATTTCCCCTTGTGCCTATCCAAACATTTTGTTCACGGTCTTTGATGAGGCAAAATGGGTGAATATTTTTATTAAAAGACGCATTGGCTTTATTAAAAATGGCTGTGTGTGGGCTTTTAATAGAATCGGCAGGCGTTTCAAAGAAGCGGGTCAAACCCGATGTCCACGTCGTAATCCACCACTCACCTTCCGCAATTTCTAATAAATCCATCGCTGTTCCCACCGTTTCATGCAGCATTTTTATACCACCCCCCTCAGTATAAATGCCTATTTTGCTGCTCCCTGCTACAATCCAATCGCCCCGTTGCGATTTACGAATACGCCTGATAGTTTTAAGGGGTATATCTGCTTTAGATTGTTGCAAAGTAGCGGTATTCATTCGGTACAAGCCATCTGAAGAAGTGCCTATCCAAAGGGAATTACCCTCGCTGTACAGGTGATGAATTTGATTATTGAGAAAAAAATCCTTCGTTTCTATGGGAAAAAAGGTGGCTTTAACTCCCTGTTTTTTCATTTTATACAAACCAATGGGGCTGCCCAACCAAATATTAGCCGTGCGGTCTGCAAAAGCGGTGGTGATATAACTTTCTCGGTTGGGAAATATATTTTCTTTCAACAATTTTACGCTTAAATCTTTTTCAGAAACAAGGTAAATATTTTGTGGTGTGGTGACTAAAAGGCTTGTTTCAGCTAAGTTTTTTATTGAAATGATTTGCTGATTGCGCTCGATATTTGTACCCGTTAAAGCAATTTTACGGAAAGAAGTCGTGTTTTCTTCTTTTAAAAACAAGCCGCTATTGCTTGTACCCACCCATATATTTTGATTTTTATCGGTGAAAATAGTGGTAATATTTTGGGTTATTGTTGAAGGGATAAGGCTACCTGTTTTTTGATTGTATAAATAAAATCCCTTATTTGACCCTATGGCAATTTCGCCCGTTGGCAAAAGGTCAAAAGTATTCACTTCCGTATCTTTTCCTAAAATTTTACTCGTTTCATACACTAAAAAGGCGTCGTTGTATTGATTTTTACTGAGGGGGTGCGCTTTGTATAATTTGCCATTCAGGGTCATCCACCAAACTACGCCCGATGTTTCTACCTTAATTTTACTAATGGTTTCATCTGTTTTCGATAAAATAGTGCAATTGCCGTTGTTTTCCAAAACGCCCAAACCGCTTTCCGTTCCGACTAAAATATTTCCAAAACTGTCTTCCGCTATGGTTGAAGTCGCATTATTTAAAAATTGGGTCGTTGTTTTTTTAGTCAAATTGATGTTTTCAAGTGCGTGTAAATTGTATTTGTACAAACCTGCATTTGTACAAATCCAAATCCCCCCTTTTGCATCTTGATAAATATCTCGAATGAGGTGCTTGGGCAGCCAAGTTTCCGCTTGTGCGTGTGCATAAGGCTGGGTATTTTGTCCTTGAAGTGGTTTTAAAAACCACAGGCAAATATATAGGAGTGTTGTGTAGCGTAAATACATTGTGTCGGGTGCTGCAAAAAACAATAATTGAAAATTTTGACGTAAAATTAAGCGTTTTTTGCAAATGTATTTACAAATTACTCCTACTGCATTTTAAATCCCTTATGCGGTGGCAAACTCACAACAGGCGTTCCTCCATTGGTTTGTATGGTGGCTTTGAGGGCATACGTGGCTTTATTTTTCAGTGCCGAAGCGGGTATTTTAACGGTATAAAAATCCTTGTCAATGGTGGTGGCTTTAAAAAGCGTTTCTTCACCGTTTAAATAACTGACATCGGACAGTAAAATACCAAGATTGCTTTCACCATCTAAAGGCATATTTTTGAAACGGACGGTCACATCATATCCCCCCTCCTTATTTTTATCAACTGCATCAACCCAAAGACTGATTTTTGTATTGTTCCGAATAATAGTGCCTATATTGGGATAAAAACTACATTCGCCACCCTCTAAAGTATAGGATTTGACCGTATAAAAATAATCTTTACCCGCTTTGACGGTTTCATCGGTGAAAGAAAGTGCCTTTATATTGTCTTTTAAAACCGTAAAATCATGGGGTTTTTCACCGCGATATAAACGGTACAAGACCCCCTTCCCGATTGTATCGGGATTTCGTGCCTCAACAGTATTTCCTTGTTTTGGCGCGTTCCATGTCAAGTCAATACCGCCTTTTTCATTTTCAATGGCAGAAATATTGCTCGGTGGTAAAGGGATATTCTTTTTACACGTAAAATTAATTGCGGGAGACGTTTCGCTATTTCCTAAACCATTATACGCTAAAATAGATACTCTACAAGGCGTATTCAAGGGTAAATCATAGATTTTATAGCCAAAAACATTATCCGCATCATACTCTTTAGTAAAACTTTTGTCTTCCGATTGTATTGTCACTTTATAGCCCATTGCATTTGCCACACTGTGCCAAAAGACCGTCAGTTGATTGCTGCGAGGGGCAATTTTGAAAATTTGGGGTTGTTGTGGTAAGGCTGTTGCAAGGGTTACAGGGTCAGATGCACGGCTTTGTCCTATGCTGTTTTTAGCGGTTATCGTAAATTGATAGGTCGTATTCCGTTGAGCATTTTTGAAAAGAAAACTATCCATTGCCGTACCTTTTATAGTGTGCGTAGTGGTTTTACCCGTTTGCGTATCTGTAATCTTTAAATCATAATCCGTTGCTTCGGGGCGTATCCACCATTTTAAAAAAATGCCATCAGCCCTATTTTCAGCCTTGTAAATGCGGCTATACTGAGGGGGGCGTTTTTGGTTTTTCTCCCAACTTACCAGCATGGAACTAAACGGTGGTAACAGTATTTTATCCGTATTTTTAACCACGTCGGTTTTAATTTCTACATTTTTTGCTTCCGCTTGTTCTCCTGCAATCCATGTGCGGATGCAGGTTTGGGTTTGTTTTTTATCATCAAAAAAAACAGTTATTTCATGGGCTTTATCACTTCGATTTGTCAATGCCAAATAATCATAATCGTGTATGCCTTGAAAAGCAAGTCCAAAAACGCCCTCCACTTGTGTATTTTTCAACCCTTCTACTTTTGCGCCACCTTTTAGGGTTGTCTCCCAAATGTAATCGGCATTGTTGGTGGCTTCGTGCAGTATTTTCAAGGCATTGCCTTCATCATCAAGTTCAATATCGGTTTTTAAGGCGGTGGTACTGAGGGGGGTATTTTTTTCAAAAGCCGTTGCAATTTGATTATTGAAATTCAATTTTGGTTTGGCTTTATTGCTGATTTCATGCGACCCAATCAGCCATGTATTCGGATGTGCCAATTGACGCAAGGTATATTCTGCATTGTAAACGGCAGACATAATGCCGTTCAAAGGGCGATTCCAGACCCCAAATTCGGTGATAAGCATGGGAATACCTTTTTGCGTCCATTCCTCAATGTCACGCATGGCTTTGGGGCTTGTGACTTCTAACAGTTTGGTATTCAAGCGTTTATAAGCATCAGCGAAAGGTTCTTCTTTGCCTGTATGGGGTGCATAAGAATGTTTTGAAAAGGTGTTCCAAAATGCGCCACGCTCTTTTTGATATTGATTGATTTCTTTCATAAAATCCCAAATACCATCCCACGTAAAATTCAAAGCCAAACGGGCTTCGGGAAAAACTTTTACAATACTATCGGCATGAGGTTTCATTTTTTGAGCATAATCAAAACCATTATTCCACCAATAACGCTGTCGGGAAGGGATATAAAAATAAGGTTCGTTGCAAAACTGCCATGCTTCTACCTTGATATGATTGTTTTTGCAAAATCGAGCGAGTTCGGCTGTCATTTCGGGTGTTTCGGTAAAAGCATTGACGGTTATCACAATTTTACCGCTAATACTCCCCATCAATTGATACAAATCCATGAGCCGATGTGGACCCTTCACTTCTACAAATTGATACAAACGGTCATACGCCTCGCCTTTGTCAAACATATTGATATACTCTTGGTCGTATTGCCCCGTTGCCATACAAAAAGCATCGCCCGCCGTGCCACTCCAATAGCGCAACCAACCCGGACGCAAGGTTTTTACCGCCTTGATAAAATCGGGGTGTTTGTAACTCCATACTTTATCGCCTATGCGGGCGTTGAAACCCGAACTACCCACCACAATCGGGTGTCCACCTTGTTGGGTATTGATATGAACAGTGGCAGCAATAGGTTTTTGCCCTATGCTTGAATAAGTGTTGATTAAAAATAGGAAAAGAATAATAAATCGCATTTGACAGTATTTTGGGATAAAAGTCTGTGTTTTTGCTTGGTGTTTTGTCTCATTGTGTGGGTTGAAATGTCTCAAAGTATTATATTTTTCATTTTGATAAAATTAACGGTGAAAAGGGTGAAAATATGGTGCGTCTCGCTCCATCAAGCTGAAAGCATGACTGAGGGGGTAATAAATTATTTTTAATCACCACCCACACCCTGTTACCTTGCTTGCATCGCCACAACTGTATTTATTCTGAACCGTTGTTACCCCACAAGCATTGATAGTCACTTTGCCTGTACCGCCCAAACCAACGGGCGCAGATATATCCAACACACCATTGGCTGGTAAAGTAATATTTAAAAGAGCGTCGGGTGATTTCATTAAAAATAAAGGCAAGGGGTCTGTATTTCTCACTTTTTGAGTCGCTTCATATTGCACTTTTAAACCATCAATTGTCACATTTCGGGTTACTTTTCCGCTTGTTAAAGAAGCTGAAAACAGGGCTAAATTGGTGTAGCTTTTATTATTTACCAAAACCAAGACGTTTTTTATTGTGTGATTGGTCACATTATTATCGTTGCCCCAACCGAGTTGAAACGGTGCGCCATTGCTGTTATGTACCAATGTGACGTTTTCTACTATCATATCTCGATAGAGTTTGATTTCATCGTCCCATGTATCAATTTTTGAGTTTTTGACTGTTGAACCAGCACCTGCACTGATACCGTCTGAATTGCTGTGGTAATCTGGTGTGGGTCGGGTGTTGCGGATATGGACATTGTCCACGATGTATTTTGACCCAAAACTCGTAATGGCATAAGAACGGGCGTTGGTAATGGTCAAATTTTGAACCGTTACCGTCACCGATGCGGTGGCGGTGGAACTAACAGCCCCGTATTTCCATTTTTCGCAATCATGTACACGGTCATCACCTTTTGCGCCATTGGTACAGCTTGTATTGGGGTCTCCTATGCCGTCTGCGCCGAGCGACCAGCCTTTGGTGTTTGTGCCAAAAATTTCGGAAGTTGCTCGGCCTTTGCCTTCGATTGTCAAGACATCAATAGCCCGAAAACCGCCTGTGATTGTGACATTGGCATTGATTACCACTTTTTTTACAATGCTTGGCACTGTCCAATAAAAGCCTTCTTTGTCCAAATCGGCATCGGCTTGGTCGCTGAAATTTGTGTTTTTTACAAAGGTGAGTACCCCCTCAGTATTTTGCCATTCTACATCAGTTTGCTTGACACCTTTTGGCAATTTTAACGGCGATAAATCTACTGTTACCGTTGGTGTAGTAGGATTGGCGGGTGTATCAGTTGTCTTTTTACTGCACGATGATACAATTCCTAATAAAATAATAATAATCCACATTTTCATTTTTTTCGATTTGCTTTTTTTAATCGGAATTATCGGCTTTATGTCGCAATTTAACCTGTCTCACATTCCCGAAGGGAATTTATGTTTATAGAATAACAAATGGTCATTTTACACAATCCCGAAGGGATTTTATGTAAAAGGCGAATTCAATATTCAAGTGCAACAGGTTAATAAATCGTTTTTTAGTAATAAAGTCTCAAAAGGCGAATAAAAATCGAGTGTTTTTCTGGGTCTATGG
>JAYTON010000668.1:0-3645 GCA_043747725.1 Saprospiraceae bacterium | reverse complement strand
AGCCAAGACAAAGTCGTTGTCAATATAGAAACAGTTAAAGAGAATTTCCCTGCGGCACTCCAGTTAGTGACTGAAATACTGAGGGGGGCTACTTTCCCTGAAAAAGAATTTGAGGAACTGCGTCAAGAAGAATTAGCAGGTACAGAACAACAACTTAGTGACCCACAAGCTCTTGCTTTTCAAGCAAAAGATCGCTATATGAATCCTTATCCAAAGGGGCATATCAATTATACAATGACTTTGCAAGAAGAAATTGAAGCATTAAAAGCCAGTAAATTGACTGATGTCAAGCAGTTTTATAAAGATTTCTATGGTGCCAGTGATGCGACTGTTTCTATCATCGGTGATTTTGATGATGCGAAAGCTAAGCAGATTTTGACTGAGGGCTTAGGTACTTGGAAAAGTCCGAAACCTTATAAACGCATTGAAAAGAAAAATTTTGAAGTAAAAACCACTTCAGAGTCTATCAAAACGCCTGATAAAGCCAATGCTTTATTTATCGCAGGTTTGAATATACCTATGAAAGATGATGATATTGATTATGCACCGACTTGGGTAGGCAATTACGTATTAGGTGGTGGTGCTATCAGCAGCCGTTTGGCTAATCGGATTCGTCAAAAAGAAGGTCTAAGTTATGGCGTCGGTTCTGGTTTTAATGCTGACCCTTTGGATAAAGTAGGTGGATTTCAAGCTTATGCCATTTACGCACCTGAAAATGCTGAAAAATTAGAAAAGGCATTCAAGGAAGAAATGGAGAAAATATCTAAAGAAGGCATCACACAAGCAGAGTTAGATGATGCTAAAAAATCCATTACTCAAGCCCGCTTAGTGGGTCGCTCGAACGATAAGCAATTGATGCGTACCCTTAGCTCTTATCTTTTCCTGAATCGCACCTTACATTATGATGCAAAATTTGAAGAGCAAATTGCGAAATTGACGCTCGCTGATGTCAATAATGCCATTAAAAAATACCTTGACCCTGCTAAAATCAGCATTTTCAAAGCAGGTGATTTTGATAAAATTAAAAAGCCTTAATTGTAGTTTTCATAAAAAATAGCCCTTCAGTATTGCATTACTGAGGGGTTATTTTTTTTATGCCTTTAAAATTACCATCGAATATTCTAATTTCTATTATCTAATATCGAAGGTCTTTTTCTCCAACGAATAAATGAGATGGGATGAATTTTCTTCATCAATTTTATCAACCTCCCATACAAATCCATTGTTTTCAAGCAATTTAATAGAACTTTTATTGTCTTTATGCGGGTAAGCGACAATACTTTCTAATTCAATTATTTCAAATGCATATTCAAGAACCGCTTTTATTGCTTCATTCATAATACCCTGCCCTTGAAAAATTGGGCTTAATTCATACCCTAATTCAACAGTTTGATGGTCAGCAGAAAAATTCCATAAGCAAATCGTTCCTACAAGTTCAGCATTATCTTGTAAGGATATTGCCCAATAAACCGATTCAGATTGCTCAATGCTCTTGTTAATTTTATTAATAAATGCAGTTGCTTCATCAATATGATGTTGTAAAGGTCTATCAACATATTTATTAACCCTTTCGTCAGAGCGCAATAAAAAAATGGCAACCTTGTCATCATCAGACAATTGTCTCAATATCAACCGTTGAGTTGCCAAAATTGGGAAAGTTGTAAAATTCATCATTTATCATTTTTATTATTTTTTATAAAAAAACACAGACCCCTCAGTATTTCAACAAATTGTTTATCTTTGGGAACGAAATTCTACAATTTTAAAACTAAATACTCAATTTTAAACATCTTTTTTTAACTTTAAACAATTTCAATCAAATGCATGTAAATTTCATAGCTGTTATAATTGCAGCCTTAGTTCCCACCCTCGTGGGTTTTGTCTGGTATCATCCCAAAGTGATGGGAAAAGTTTGGGAACAAAGCACAGGCATAGACTCGACTATTCCTGGAAATAGAAGTATGCCCGTTGTTTTCGGGCTAAGTCTTTTGCTGAGTTTTTTATTAGCAGGGAGCATGTTACCGATAACGATTCATCAAATGGGCGTTTATTCTATGGTAGCCAATGAGCCTGGGCTGAATGACCCTAACTCAGAATTAGGGCAAATGTTGTCCTCTTTAATGGCAAAATATGGTACTAATTTCCGCACTTTAAAACATGGGGCTTTGCATGGTTTTATAATTAGCGTCTTTTTTATGTTGCCGATAATAGGTACAAATGCCTTATTTGAGCGTAAAAGCACCATGTATATTGTCGTCAACGCTGCCTATTGGGCTATCACTTTGACCTTGATGGGCGCTATTATTTGTGCTTATGCTTAGATATTTTTTTATTTTTTAACACAATAGGTCACATAGTACACATAGTTTCTTGTCATCCTGTAAGGAACTAAAAAAATCTATGTGTCCTATGTGACCTATTGTGTTTCAAAAATAGGTGTAAAAAATCAATTACTCTTATCATCAAAATCATCCAACATGCCCGACAACAAATCGCCGAAAGAGAAACTCATATCCAAAATTTCCTTATTGACAACGCTGAATTCAGACAAACCGTGTAAAGCTAACTCCATAAAAGTATAGCGTTCCGATTCATCAATATCAGATTCATCAATCAATTTATCCAACCCTTTTATTTTATCCAATTCGCTTCTAAATGTCTTGTCAGGGGCATCATTAAGCAGCTCGATGACATTTCCACCGGCAAAATATGCCTTGATAACACCAAACGGGTCTTTATCTTTTTTGCGTTTTAAATCATCAGGATTGGGGAAATAATCTAAAAACACCTTTTTGATGGCGGCACTGAATAGGTTCATCGCCACTTGATACGGTCCTTCTTGCTCACCCTCATACACCAATTCCACTTTGCCCGTGATAGCAGGAACGATGCCCCAAAAGTCAGTAATCCGAGCCGTTGTTTTGTCTTCGCCGTTGATAATAGTCCGTCTTTCAGCAGTAGAATAAAGGTTTTCCAAAGCGGAAATGCTCAAACGGGCTGACACGCCACTCTTTGGGTCAATCAATTCACTTTCTCGCGCTTCAAACGAAATTTGCTCCAATAAATCCCGTATGACTGTGGGAATACGCACTTTATCTACTTGCGCTGATGCAGGTTTTGCCTCCTGTTGCGTAATTTGCTTGGCAATGTCAATCTCTTCTGGATAATGCGTCAATATTTGAGATTGAATCCTATCTTTCAAGGGCGTAATAATAGAACCCCGATTGGTATAATCTTCAGGATTGGCGGTAAACATAAATTGAATATCCAAAGGCAGCCGCAGTTTAAAACCCCGAATCTGAATATCACCTTCTTGAAGAATATTGAACAACGACACTTGAATCCGCGCTTGCAAATCCGGCAATTCGTTGATGACAAATATGCTTCTGTGCGCGCGAGGCACCAACCCAAAGTGAATAACCCGCTCATCGGAATAAGGCAACTTCAAATTAGCCGCTAATATTGGGTCAACATCACCAATTAAATCGGCTACCGAAACGTCAGGCGTCGCTAATTTTTCAACATAGCGTTCGCTGCGGTGAAGCCATTCGATTGGCGTATGGTCGCCCTTGGCTGCAATCACATCTTTGGCAAATCTACTGAGGGGTTGCATCGGGTCGTCGTTCAATTCGCTGCCGTGAACCA
>JAYTON010000667.1:0-3959 GCA_043747725.1 Saprospiraceae bacterium | reverse complement strand
ACAACGCGTACATGGTCTTTACCTGAACCTGCATTGGCAGCTCTTTGAGCAACCCTTGCGTTTTTTGATACTTTCTTTGCCATATCTTAATGATTGATTATTGTTGATTGACTATTAATTCATTACATTGGGCAATAACCCATTCATAATCAATTACTTAATTTCGCGATGAACCGTCATTTTCTTCAATACCGCATTGAATTTCTTCAACTCCATACGGTCAGGTGTATTTTTACGGTTTTTTTGAGTCACGTAGCGTGATGTGCCAGGCATACCCGATGTTTTATGCTCAGTGCATTCCAAGATCACTTGGATACGATTGCCTTTACTTTTCTTTGCCATTATATGATGGATTAAAATATTTTATAACAAATTGAATTTCAAAAGATTAGATTTAACAGCCTATTTCTGCATTATCTAATTCAAAACCAATGTCCATTCCTTTCTTTTGCAATTTTTTCACATACTCAAACAAGCCCAATTTAGTGACCGTACGCAAAGCGTGAGACGACAATTTAACCGTTACGAAATCTCCGATTTCTGGAACGAAAATGCGTTTTTTATGCAAATTAGGCAAAAAACGACGCTTCGTTTTATGATTAGAGTGCGAAACTTTATTACCTTTTAATGGACGTTTACCCGTCAATTCACAAACTTTAGACATGACTTTTTATTTTAAAAATTTGGTGACCTCGTAAGGAGTCGAACCTTAAACCTTCTGATTCGTAGTCAGATGCTCTATCCAATTGAGCTACGGGGCCGTATCTTTGATTTTGCGAGTGCAAAGATAATTCGATTTTTATTACTACAAAAGGTTTTCTGAAATTAATTCCTAAAAAAAACTAAAATATTCAAAGATGCGTGACTATAAATTTGCGAGTCACTTTAAAATCTTTGGATAAAATAGACATGAAATACAAGCCCGCAGCGACCCCCTCAGTATTTATCGAAATTTTATTGGACAGGAGGTCTTTTTCAACAATTTTTCTTTGGTAAATTACTTGCCCTGTGGTATTCGTGATGACGATATGCGCATCAGCTTTTTCAGGCATTTGAAGCGTTACATTGAGTTGATTATTTACAGGATTGGGATAGATTTTCAAAATATCGAAATCGCCAACAGGCATTCCATAAAAACGGCTCAACAGTTTATAACTATTGAAAATATTGAGTCGCCCACCCGTTACGGTTTTATTTTGCAAAGTTGGTAAAATATCAACACCTTTTAACAGAGCATCTTTAATGATATTCATAGCATCAAGAGGTGCTATATTCCATAATTTACAAATATTATCCTGTGGAATACTGTAAAGCAACGCCACAGCACCCGCCACAAACGGTGTAGCAAAGGAAGTGCCGCCACCGACAGCATCTATATCATTGTTCGGAAATGTTGTCATAATATTTTCACCGGGGGCTGCCAAATCGACAAATTTATTGCTATAACCGTAAGAAGACATCATATCGTCTTCTCGCGTACTCGTCACGACTATCAAGTGGTCGCTGGGGCAAAGACCGGGTATATCACCACTGGTATTAATATCTACATTTGAATCTGTTGTAGCGACCACACTCAAAATACCTTGTTGTCCGAGCGTATTATAAACATCACAGAGAAGCGGAAAATCTTCAGGTCTTTTATTGTCATAACCGAGCGACATGCTTGTGACGACTACATATGCGCCTTCTCGCCCTCCCGTTTGGGTATATTTTTTTCTTAAATCATAGGCATATAAATAGGCTTTTACAATTGATTCATCATCAAATACGCTGAGAGTGAGCATTTTTATCTTCCAATTGATGCCTGCAATGCCCATATTATTATTCCCTGATGCACCGAGAATGCCTATACAATTTGTACCATGCGTTTCGGCAGAGTGCTTATCATTATTGGCTTTAAAGTTGAAACCGTTGTAATCATCTACGTATCCATTTTTATCGTCATCAATATTATTATTAGGAATTTCAAAGCGGTTGTGCCAAATATTACTTTTCAAATCGTTGTGATTGATGTCAAAACCTAAATCTATGACAGCCACAACGATGGTATCGCCACAAGCTGTTAAACCGCCCGTTGTGAAGTCCCATACTGAGGGGGCACCTATCTTGGGTAAGCCCCATTGTTGTTTGTAAGATGGGTCGTTGGGCGTTGCGCGCAATTGAGCAATATGATTGAATTGAGCGGCTTTTACCTTTGAATGTTGTTTTATTTTAATTAAAATATCCTTTTCATTATAAATGGTTGCATCGAATGACATTTTATAAATATGCCACTCGTCTGAAACGGTTTTCAAGGAAAAAGCATTGGTTGTCGTCAAATTATTAGGGAAAATGGCGTTTTGCACCTCCAATACTGAGGGGGTATCAAAGGTTTGAAATAGGACTTCGCCAGCATGATGGTCGGCAGGTATGACTGTTGCTTTTAGCTGCTGGGCTGAAAGGTTGTTATAGACGATTAATGCTATGAAGAAGTGTAATTTTTTCATCGTTTTATCCATTTTAAAGATGTTCTGAAAGAAAAAAGTCAAACCAAATATTAATTTGGTTTGACTTTTTAAAATCATATTTCAACTCGGAGAATAAATTCGCCGCTACTTAGTTCAGTTTAAACGTAATAACGAAGCCTCCAGTTGCATTGGTAGAAGGAAATGACGCTGTGGTGTACGGTAGGATTTTATTATAATCCACGTAAAAACGTAAGTCAAGCCTTTTATTAAGGGTATAGGTAGCTGAAGGCGCTACACGCAGCGTTTTCGCGCCGCGCGAAGGAATGTCTGTACCCTGCCCCAAAAGGTGATTTTTAGTAATATCATCTCGGAAAGAGAGGTCAAAATTCAAAACGAGGTCGTTGCCTTTTTTAGGTTTAGGCTCTTTTTTCTTTTTCACTTTCGGCGCTTTCGGGTCAGGATTTTGAGTATCTATGACCTCATTACGCTTGTCTTCTTCTTTCTTTTTGGCTTTGTCTTTAGCTGTTTCCTTTTTTTCCAAGTTGAAATCAAGGAATTTGATATAAATATTTTTTAAGCGATGACCAAATTTAAGCGTGATTTCGGATGTCTTAGTCTCCTGCAAACGAGAATCACTCATACTCAAACCCAGATTGCGCGACTTACGATAACTGGCACCAAAAGTAGCTCCCGTTTTCATTGACACATCCACGCCCAAAAGAGGTGAAAACTGCTCGGTGATGACGATGGTTGGAATATCAAATTGGTTGTAATATTCAAACTTTGACTCTTCTGTTGGCTTTTGTGGATTCGCCGCTTCGTAGCGTGTTTCCGTTGCAAATGAGTTGATTGTCAACGTGGATTATAGCCATGCGTGATGCTGATATTGTTGAAAATTTTGTTTAAACCAGGCAACTTAGCCAAACCATTGTAAGTCAATCGCCAGTTGAGAGCCGGTTTTTGTTTGAAAACATCTCTATTTATGGTCGTGACATCTTTATTGGTATAAGCAGCTAAGAAAGCAGGAATCAAAACATCTTGATGGGTGGGTCCAAAACCTGTTTTGTAGCCCGGGTAGTCAGGATGATCTGGACCCGTTGGATTCAATAATTTTGAAACAGAAATTCTATTTCTACTAAACTGATCAAATACTTCATCAATATTTTTGAAGAATGAATTGAGTGTAAAATATGAAATAGTATAAGAGCCATTATCAAAACGGTTCAGTGACCGAATACTGGTGATAGTATTATCGCCCGTCGGATTTCTAAACTCTTGCGAGCGATTTTTATTATAATTTTTATTCAAATCCACATCTACTCGGAAGTCTTGAAACGGTTCAAGCGTAATACGCGCGTCAATGGTTTGAGTATAATTATTCAATAATGGTCGCGTCTGACGGATGTCTCTCGAAATCCAATTGCGCTGACGGGCTTGATCGAGCCAATTATCGTCTGCTTGTTGAACGCCCAAGATATAATCCCAACCCGGTGACGAAAGGTCTTGCATACC
>JAYTON010000666.1:0-1806 GCA_043747725.1 Saprospiraceae bacterium | reverse complement strand
GAGTTAAAAATATTGGACAAAATATACCCGAAAGTACGCCCATTTCTAACGGAAGAAGGTCAAAAAGTGATTGATACTGAGGGGTGTTATATTCAAGATGCAGAGGATGGCACTTACGGTACTTCGCTCGTTAATAAAGGACCTTGCTCGTTCATGACCAAAGATGTGAACGGCACAGCGCAATGTGGTATCGAGCAAGCTTGGAGAGCAGGCGAAATAGAATTTAGAAAACCCATATCGTGTCATTTATATCCGATTCGAGTTTCAAAAAATGAGATTGCTGGATTTGAAGCCTTAAATTATGACCGTTGGGATATTTGCTCGGCGGCGTGTTCGTTGGGTGCTGAATATCAAATGCCCGTTTATCAATTTCTGAAAGAAGCCATTATTAGAAAATATGGGACTGAATTTTATGAAGAATTGGATGCGGCGGCTGGATATTTGAAATCCAAAGTTTGAAAATAACGTATTTATAGTAGTTCGCAGCAATCAAGAAAAAATTAAAAAGGCATTGGAAGAACTTTGGGTGATATTTAAAGAAAAAGTAGCCCAAAAAAGCAAAAATACTGAAGGGGTATCTAAATGAGATTTTGGTAAAAACAGCCAAATTAGATTTTGACAAAAAAAATAAAAAAAAGACGGTAGGGAACAAACAAGCCTGTAGCTGACGAGTAGTCAGCGACAGGCTTGTGTTGAACGAAGCCGATGCTCAACCAATGTACAAAACCCAAAACCAAGCCTTCTCTATGGGTTTTCGATATTTCTAAGTTTTTCCATCCAAGCCAAGGCATTAGCATTATAAAACTAGTGCTTTAATGTCATTAAAGCTATCTGTCAAAAACTTTGATAACCCACTTTCTCTTTTTATGTGTAAATTGTAGCATAAAATATAAAAAACATGAAATCTATCCTTATTCTCTTTTACTTAATAGCAGGACTTACGGCTATAAACGCCCACGCTCAACAAAATAAAGCTTTTGATGTAGAGGCTATGAGAGCAGCCGAAGCAAAACACTATCAAGCCCTTGAAGGCTTTGAGCCAACAGGTGCAGGCGCAGATATAGACATCACTTATCATCGTTTTGATTGGGCGATTGACCCCGCTGTCCGCTATATCAAAGGCAGCGTCACCACCTATTTTAAACTGCTTAAACCAACATCTAATTTAACTTTTGATTTGGATGATGCATTGAAAGTGGATAGTATCAAGGTTCATGAGACTAAACTAAGTTTTTCACAGCAGAATAAAATTTTGTCTATCAACACATCCAATCGCACCATCAATGCTTTTGATTCAGTTACCGTATTCTATCAAGGCGTTCCGCCAACTACGGGTTTTGGCTCGTTTGAACAACGTTTTAGAGGTACAGCCGCAGAGCTTTGGACACTTTCAGAGCCTTATGGTAGTCGGGATTGGTGGCCTGGCAAAATGGATTTGCAAGATAAAATAGATTCAATAGATGTCATCGTTACGACACCCACTCAGTATCGGGTGGCTTCCAACGGCCTTTTGGTAGAAGAATATTTGAAAAATGCCCAATCGAAAGTCTATCATTGGAAACATCGGTATGCGATTGCTAATTATTTAGTAGCTGTTGCTGTTACCAATTATGAACAGTTTTCGGATAAAATCGCTTTATCAAGAGGTGATTCATTGTATGTTTTGAATTACGCTTATCCAGAAGAAATCAATATTTATCAAGCGGATGCCCGAAGAGTATTGCCGATTATTCGACTTTATGATTCAATTATTGGAGATTATCCTTTCAAAAAAGAAAAGTATGGTCAAGCGCGATTCGGTTGGGG
>JAYTON010000665.1:0-8488 GCA_043747725.1 Saprospiraceae bacterium | reverse complement strand
CCCTGGAAAACACGGAGTTATGTAAAACAACCAGCAATGCAGAGAGTAAAACACCGCCCGTTGCAATTTGGACATTGCGTTCAGAAAAGCTCTCTTTATTCAAAAACCAAAGAGCTGCAACGAGGAAAATTGCAAAAATTAAAATGTTCAAACCCACCGTTTCCTGCCAAAAAATGAGGTTGAAAAGTAGGGCACCAAGGGCTACTGTGATATTGATTAAAATGTCTTTTTTCATAAGATTAAGGTTTTTCTTTTTTAAAATTAAACATAAAATTTGGCTTCCGATTGATTGAAAATGATACCCCTCAGTACATCCGTGTTTTCATGCATCAAATAGCGAAAATCCCAATGCCCCATCTTGCGACAGGCTTTACCTTTGCGATAATGTTGAAATAAATCGCCCCAATAATCGGGCAATAAAAAGAGTGAAACCAAGACCGTATTAATCACTTCAATGCTGTATTTTCCATTGCCTAATAGAAAAAAATAGAGTCGTGCTTCCTCTACAATCGTCGGTTGATAGCCTAAAAGCACGTGATAGATGTCGTGAGTTTCCAGGTAAGGCAGCATATCAAAGTTATTTTTATCCATAAAATCCCCTAAGTCTTTACCCAAAGTGCCTTGTGGAAATATGCGTAACTGTTCTTTAGTTAATTTCCAAGCTTTGTTTTTTGGCATAACCGCTTTATAAATGGGGTTCAATAAACCAACCGTTTTTGATAAGGTTTTTTCACGCAGCGCGTGTACTTTTTGATAGAAGGAATTGTTTTTCATTTTTGTATTATTTTAATTTAAAGAACTTTGTATTTCAAAGTATGTGTACAAAAAAAATTAACCTATATTTTTCATCAAATTTTCCAAAGCCGTGAGGTAATCTGTAAAAGCTTTACGCCCTGCTATCGTCGCCGAATAAGTTGTTTGAGGCTTTTTTCCAACAAATTGTTTTCTTACTTCAATATAGCCTTTGCTTTCTAAAGTGGACATGTGGCTCGATAAATTGCCATCGGTCATGCCCTTTTCTGCCGACTTTGCGAGGCTCGATAACATGTCTTTGAAAGTCGTAAAATCAACCCAATCGTTCACCATGAGTATGGACATGATGCCGAGCCGCACGCGATTATCGAATGCGTCATTGTTGAGTTGTTGTAATATTTCTTTCAAAATTTATTGTTAATCGTTATTTGTTATCCGTTATTTGTTAATCGTACCCCCTCAGTTGCTTCGTACCTCGCAATGACATAAAGCACTATTTTTCAATAATTGGTCAAAATAATCGCGGAGCGATTGAATATGAATAACCCTCGATGAAATCGGGGGTAAGGTGAGAATGTTACTCCAACCGCAAAGCGGTTGAATGTATAAATTCCCAATAATTGACTATTTTACATTCAACTGCTCCGCAGTTATGAACATTCTCTTTGGCATTATCCCCCGATTCCATCGAGGGTTATTCATATTCAATCACTCCGTGATTATTTCAAAAGCAATCCTTCTGCCAAAGGCATTCCTTCGGAAGGATAACCCATTGTTTGCATCAATTCATACTTTTTCACTGCGTTCGTACTTAATATACATCATCGAGCCATACACAATATGCATGATGCCGAAGCCAATTGTCCAAAACTCTAACCCAAAGCCCAGCATAAACATCGCTAAT
Organism: Saprospiraceae bacterium; assembly: GCA_043747725.1. Lineage (GTDB taxonomy): Bacteria > Bacteroidota > Bacteroidia > Chitinophagales > Saprospiraceae > JAAFJT01. The sequence continues at coordinate 6,831 of JAYTON010000665.1, read as the reverse complement.
ATCCCCAAGGCGATTTCGACAATACCGAGATAAAATACATCGTATAACGTATATTTACTGCCATTGACTAATGCCAAACCATAAAATACCAATGTAGCAGGTGCTATATATGCCAATGACCCATGCCACATCATAGCTAAGCAGAAGAAAGCACCCGTCACTAACGGAATAGCTAAATTCACTAATAGGCGCAAGGCTGTTTTATCCCAAATTTTCTGTCCCTTTTGATGAGCACGGCGGCTGGTAAATAATATGCCCGAAAGAATAGCTGTTAAGGCTGTCGAAGCACCCACCATATAAATAAATTCTCTATACACCAAGCCCCATTTCGTCGTGTTCAAAGCTTTAGCATAATATGCATAGCTGTGGTCGTATTCAAAAGGCTGAATGTCTAAATAGCTATAGACGGTGGCTGCACCGATTAAAGCACATACGCCAGCTGCCACGCCCGATAAACCACTCAAGCCAATGAAGCGGCTGGAGCGTTCCATGAGAGAACGGATTTCGCGGAGGTCTTTTAAATGTTCCTGTTGTGTTGTCATCTATTTTGTAAAATTGACTTAAAAAAGAACTTTGAAAAACAAAGTTACATGCTAATTTCAGAATTGCAAATAATTGTAGAAAATATTATAAAAAAAACCTGTAAAATCCCTAAAGACTTTACAGGTTTCATCCAAAAATTAATCACCTTAAACTTTATCTTTGACCTTTATTATCGCTTGGCTTATGCGTACCTTCTTCTGTTTTGCTTTTGCTGCCTTTTGCTTTGTGTTTGCCTTTGTGCTTTCCACCATTTGCTTTCATCTCAGCTTTGCGTTTTTCTTTCATTGCTGTCATTTTAGTTTGTTGCTCAGGCGTCAAAATGTTTTTGAGGGCATTATCATGCTCAGTCATAGCCGCTTCCATTTGAGCTTTTTTCTGCTCCTTAGTCAGCGATTGGTCACTTTTGATTGCCTTCATTTTACCTTGCTGAGATGCCCGAATCTCTTTCATTTTAACCTTTTGGTCAGCGTTTAAGCCTAATTCATCGGCTGCGTTTTTTTTGTTATGGCGTTGCATTTTGTCTTTCCCTTTTTGTTTCTGTTCAATAGGGTCAGTCGTTTGAGTCGTTTGAGCAAATGTCGTAGCTGCTAAAGCAAATAACATCGTGCACATTAAAATGGTCTTCTTCATGATCGTATTTATTTTAATTTAAAAAATGAAAAAATGTCCGTTTGTCGAACGCTTATTTTGACGTAGATTTACATTTTAGGTTTAAATAGAAAAATCATTTTAATATAATCTTAACTATATACTCATAATGAAGTCCTTATTTCATGTTTATTTAACAAAATTCAGTCTTTACGCCTTTTTAATCATCAGCATTGCAAGTTGCTCTAAGGCAGTTGATATGTCAAAATATCAAGAAGCGTCGAAGGTTTGGGAAAAGGAGATTCATCAGTTGGAAGCAAAAGACAAAGCTGAAATAGACCCTCAAAACGCTATACTTTTTGTTGGCAGCTCAAGCATTCGCCTTTGGAAAAACATCAAAACCGATATGCAGCCCTACCCTGTCATTCAGCGAGGTTACGGTGGCTCTAAGTTTTCTGACAATATTTTTTATATCGAGAGACTCGTCAAGCCACATGATTTCAGAGCCTTAGCCCTGTTCTTCGCCAACGATATTACAGGCAGCAATAATGACCGAACACCCGAAGAAGTAGCCGTTATTGTGAAAGAGACCATCAAAAAAGTAAGGGCTATCAAACCCAATAAACCTATTTTTTTAATTGAAATCACCCCTACTAATCTGCGTTGGAAAGTATGGACGCAAGCTAAACAAGCGAATGATTTGCTTAAAAATATGAGCAAAAAGATGAAAAATGTGTATTTTATTGAAACAGCCGCCGCTTATTTAGATGCTGAGGGCAAGCCGCGCGGTGAATTGTTCGGACCTGACCAATTGCATCAAAATCAAAAAGGCTATGATATATGGGCGGCTCTTATTAAGAAAAAGTTGGATGAAATTTTGAAATGAGGGGTTTAGAATTATGCCGAAGGCATCCCTTTGGGAGGAATTAAAAATTAGGAATTAGGGGCTGTAAATTAGGAATTTCATTGGTCTTCCCCCCCCAACCCCCAAGGGGGAGCCATTTGGAAGTAGTTAGAAAATCAACTTTTAATTTATTTCTGACATTTCAATAAGGTGTAAAATGCTTATGTGCATTTTATTCCAAATGGCTCCCCCTTGGGGGTTGGGGGGGAAACGGCAAAAAAACAACCCAACTTTCATTCCCACCAAGTATTTTTCAAGCAATTTGCATGATAAATGTCTAAAAACCAGTAACTTTACGCCCCCTCAGTAAAAATGCCTTTATGTCATTGCGAGGCACGAAGCAACTGAATGGGTTATTGATTTGTACAATAACCAATAATTAATAACCAATAACTAAAATACGCAGTCGTAGTTCCTGCGTCTAAAAAATTAAAACAAACTGATGGTACATCTAACCCGCGTAGAACGCTTCAATGCGGCGCACAAGCTCTGGGTGCGCGAATGGAGCGAAGAACAAAATTTTGCTGTTTTCGGTAAATGCGCCAACAAAAATTGGCATGGTCACAACTATTATCTGCACGTCACTGTTAAAGGAAAACCGAATCCGCAGACGGGTTTTGTCATGGATGCCAAAAAATTGGGTGGCTTGATTCGTGAATTTGTAACGGATAAACTCGATCATTCCAACCTCAATTTGGACGTGGATTTCATTCCTGAAAACATGCAATCAACCACTGAAAATTTGGTCATGCTTATCTGGCAACAACTTGAGCCACATCTTGAAGAAGGTGTGCGCCTCCACAGGGTTAAACTGATAGAAACTGAAACCATTTATGCAGAATATTTCGGTGAGTGAAAATTTCCTTAATACATAACACGCTATATGAAAATTGACAAGTACAATGAGGTTTTAACCCTCGACCTTGCGGCGCATTACCGCGACATACTCGGAAAACTGGGAGAAGACCCCGAACGCGACGGCTTACTCAAAACGCCTGAGCGCGTTGCCAAAGCCTTGCAATTCCTCACGAGCGGCTACGAACTCGATGCCGCTAAAATACTGAGGGGTGCAATGTTTGAAGAGGATTACAGAAATATGGTTATCGTGAAGGATATTGAGCTTTACTCGATGTGCGAACACCATATGCTCCCATTTTTTGGAAAAGCGCATATCGCTTATATTCCCAACGGTCATATCGTCGGCTTGAGTAAAATACCCCGTGTGGTGGATGTTTTTGCTCGCCGTTTGCAAGTGCAAGAGCGATTGACCAGCCAAATTATGGATTGTATTCAAGATACGCTGAATCCTTTGGGTGTTGCAGTGGTGATAGAAGCGAGCCACATGTGTATGATGATGCGCGGTGTACAGAAACAAAATTCTGTAACGACGACTTCCGCATTTACTGGCGCATTTAAAAGTCAGGAAACGCGTAATGAATTCCTAAAACTTATATCTTCTAATTTAATGTAAAGTATAAATAGCTGCATGTCAATACTTTAACTGTCTATGGTCTAAAATCTAATTATCTAACATCTACGAAAAGTGATGAAAAATAAAAAACTCAGAGATGGCATAGTTTATTCCACCAACCCTGATTTTGAGTATCAATACGCCGATAATACTGAGGGGGTCGAAGACATACCGAAAGCTCAACAAAAACTCCGCATCCACCTCGATCGCTTGAAAGGCAACAAGGAAGCCACCATCGTCAGTGGTTTCGTAGGCACTTTAGAAACTTTAGAAGCTATCGGAAAACTACTGAAAACTAAGTGTGGCGTCGGCGGCACTGTCAAAGACAACGAAGTCCAAATACAAGGCAACCACCGCGATAAGATTCTGCAAATCCTCTTGACTGAAGGGTTTGTGAATACGAAGAAGGCGGGGGGGTGAGAGAGTTTTTAACAGTAAAATGGTAAATTTATCCAAAGGATTCCTTAGAAAAAATGTAAAAGTGTTGATTAGCAGCAGTTAATCAAAAAAGCGATTATTCTCCACAGAGAAAATCGCTTTTTTATTTTTCCAAATTCTACCCCTCAGTATCAAGCAGTTATCTCTATATGCAATCTATCAACACCACTAAAAAAAGCAGTTAAAAGCCTATATGCCACTTTTGTCTAAAAACTTAATTAAAAGCAACCTTTTTAAACCTTTAATGTTATTTTTAAATCGTTATATGCCCATCTTTATTCATATTTAGCTTATCACCATTTTTAAAAACTAAAACGACACAATCCAATGGCTCATTTCACATTAAAAATAAATGGCAAAACTCTACAAGCAGACGTCACTCCCGATACGCCGCTGCTTTGGGTTCTTCGCGACCACTTAGGTTTGCTCGGTACAAAATATGGCTGTGGTATAGCGTCCTGTGGTGCCTGTACGGTACATATCGACGGAGAGCCGATGCGCTCATGCGTATTGCCCGTATCAAGTATCGAAAATGCTAAAATCACCACCATTGAAGGGCTTTCCGAAAAAGGTGACCATCCTGTTCAATTGGCTTGGGATGAAAAAGATGTGCCGCAATGTGGCTACTGTCAAGCCGGGCAAATTATGACAGCAGCAGCTTTCTTGAAAAAAAATCCGAAGCCCACCGATGCAGATATTGAAACGGCTATGTCGAGCCATCTTTGCCGCTGTGGCACCTACCACCGCATTAAAGACGCCATTAAATTGGCTTCAACTAAAATGAAGTAGTTGATTGGGTTATTAATTATTGGTTATTCGCTAATCATTACATCACCAATTCCATTACTTTTCACTCTTCACTTTTCATTTTTCACTATCTTATCATGAAAGCATCAACTCTATATAATCGCCGCGATTTTTTGAAAGCCACTGCATTAACAGGAAGCGGCTTATTTCTCGGCTTCAATTTATTGCCTTCAAGAAAGCTCAATGCTGCTGTTTTTAATGCATCCTTGGAGGGCAATTTTAATTTTAACAGCTATATGTCTATCGGCACGGATGGCATTGTGACCATTTTTTCACCCAATCCTGAAGTGGGTCAAGGCATCAAAACCTCGTTCCCGATGACCGTTGCAGAGGAATTGGATGTAGATTGGTCGAAAGTGCGCGTCGAACAAGCACCTTTGGATGCAGCTCGTTTTGAAAGGCAAGTGGCAGGCGGCAGTGGCTCAACGCCCCACTCTTGGAAACGCTTACGTCAAGCGGGAGCAACGGCGCGTCAAATGCTGATAGAAGCAGCAGCGAATGTTTGGAAAGTACCGATGTCCGAATGCTCTACTGATAAAGGTGTGGTCATACACAAAGCCTCAGGCAAGCGCATGAATTATGGCGATTTGGTTATCGAAGCCACTAAAATTACACCGCCAAAAGAGGTGAAATTGAAAGACCGTAAGGATTTTAAACTCATTGGCACATTTGTAAAAGGTGTTGACAATCAAGCAATTATAACAGGTAAACCTTTGTATGGGCTTGATTTTCAAAGGGAAGGGATGATGATTGCCATGTTGCAACGCCCGCCCGCGTTTGGTTTAAAATTGAAATCATTTGATGGAGCAGCCGCTAAAGCCATGCCTGGCATTGTGGATGTTTTATCTTTTAAAAATAATGTAGCCATCGTCGGTAAAACGACTTGGGAAGTAAAAAAGGCGCGTGAAGTAGTCAAAATTGAATGGGAAAAAGATGGTAATCTTGAAAGCTCGGATGACCATAATCGCCTTTTCAAAGAGCTTATGAACAGCGACAAGGCAGAAATGCGCCGAAAAGACGGCGATACTGAGGGGGTGTTCAAGATAGCCGCTAAAGTGATTGAAGCGGAATATCAATGCCCATTTTTATCGCATAGTCCGATGGAGCCGATGAATTTTTTTGCACACGTCACCGCAGATAAAGTAGAATTAATCGGTCCAACCCAGAATCCGCAATCAGCGAGAGCAGATGTGGCAAAGCTACTAAATGTCGCACCTGAAAAAGTGACCGTTCAAATGACGCGTATGGGCGGCGGCTTTGGTCGGCGGTTGCGGTCGGATTTTGCTATAGAAGCGGCTGAATTATCGAGCATTATCAAAGCCCCTGTGAAAGTCATCTGGACGCGCGAGGATGACATGACAGGTGGCATTTATCGCCCAGCTTGTCGCTATCGTTTTAGAGCCGCTTTGGACAAAGACGGCAATCTAATAGGCTATGAACAGAGAGGCGTAGGCATTAATGCAGGCGATTCAACTCGGGGAGGCAATAATTTCCCTTCGGGTGCCATTCCTAATGTGTTGATTGATTCTGTTGAGCATAAATCACCTATCACAACGGGTCCTTGGCGGGCGCCGATTACCAATTTCTTAGCATTCGCCGAGCAATCATTTTTAGACCAAATAGCTGAAGCATCGGGTAAAGACCCTGTGCAAATGCGCCTTGATTTGTTGGATAAAGCTAAGAAAAATCCTGTGGGTGCGATCAAATACGATATTGACCGTTTCAAAGCGGTTATTCAATTAGCGGCTGAAAAGTCGGGTTGGGGTAAGAAGAAAAAGGATGTTTATCAAGGTTTTAGCGTCTATTTTTCACATGCATCTTACATTGCCCAAGTCGCTGAAATGGTGAAAGAAAAAGGTAAACCTGTTTTGAAAAAAATATATTGTGCAGTAGATTGCGGCATCGTGGTCAATCAAAGTGGGGCACTGAATCAAGTCGTCGGTAGCATGGTGGATGGTTTGGGACACGCCATGTACGGCAATTTGACCTTTAAAGATGGTGCACCTCAACAGAATAATTTCAATACCTATCGCCTCATCCGCATGAATGAAATACCCGAAGTAGAAGTGCATTTTGTGGA
>JAYTON010000664.1:0-13878 GCA_043747725.1 Saprospiraceae bacterium | reverse complement strand
TAGGTATAAAAAAAAATCACCCCTCAATATCGAGCTGATACTGAGGGAGCGACAATTAGTGAAAAACCCTGTACTTATTAACTAACACGAATCAAAATTGGTAACCTAAAGTCAATCCAATGCCCCTATTTCGGAGATACGGATTGTTGTCATTACTATTACTAGCGTCTGAATCAAGGATGTTATTAATACCCAAGTTATAGCGCAAATCTACCGTCACACGGCTCACTTTGATACCTCCGCCGAATGATAGACCGAAATCTGCTCTGCTTTGGCGCTCACTATTACTATCATTGCTATAACTGACTTTCTTTTCATTTATGGTTGTTACACCAGCTATCGTTGTGGAAGTTTTCACTTTACCACTGATGCCCAATCCTAAATAAGGACCACCATCAATATAAATCCCTACGCCCTTACTATCCTGCGAACCAAAATTCAGTTTCAATAAAACTGGAATTTCAACGTAATTAACAAACCGTTCGCGAATTATTTTATTATTTTCATTCACTACAAATTGCGATTTGCCTCCTTTTTGAATGTACAATACTTCTGGTTGGATAGATACAATGCTACCAATAGGCGCATTGAAAGCCAATCCTCCTTGCCACCCAACCACTGAGTTGGATTTGTAATCTTTAATATTGGACTCAAAAGGCTTCTCAGAAAAACTGGCAAAATTAACACCGCCTTTAATCGAAACCTGAGCCGTAGAAATATGGGTTGCCACAAGGCTAAGGGTGATTATTGCAAGAGCATTTTTGATTTTCATCGTTTTTTTTTTAATTAAAAAAATGGTTATGGGTATTAAGTGATTTGATGATTATAATTGTATTTATGTGTGTTGTATTATGAGTTAGAAGCCAATAATTAATAATTGTAATTCACCTAACCAAATACTGTATAATAAGATAAGTAAGTATGTTTATGTTACTAAGTATTTATATTTTAAAGGTTTAAAAAAAAGTTCTATTCAAGTATTCAAAAAAATTGAACCAAGCTTTGTAAAGCCTTCACAATATCCTTATTTGAGTAATAATAACCTCATTTATCGTAAAAAGAATATTTTATGGGGTAAAAATTCCACACATTGTCTGATAAAAGTGCTTCGCATGCTTTTTTTACTAAAATGTTTATCAACTATATATTTTTTATCAGAAAGCGTTTTTGAGTGCAGTTGAATTGAGATGTAAGAATGAATATAAGTTGAATGTTCGGTTTTAAATTCTTAAAGCAAGATAGCGAGACTGAATGACCATAGAAGTGAATCTTTTCTCTCATGTTTTATAGAAATTGTGTCCTTCGTTGAAATAGCGCGTATCTGAGTTTTATCAGAAATGCGCTATTTTTTTTGATATATTTTTTTGATGCATAGAACACAATAAGGCAGGACACATAGTTTTCGCTATGTGCCCTGCCTTATTGTGTTCTATGCATCAAAAAAATATACGGTAAAATACGAGGTAAAAGGCTTTTATACTGAGGGGGTCACTTTCGGAGCGCCATATAAAACGGCATTTGTTGCATCAAATCTTTAAGTTTACCAAAAGAAAGGGGTTTTGCTAAAAAGCCATCTGCCCCAGCTGTGCGTGCTTCGTCGTCAAGGTGAATCATAGCTGAAACGAGGATAACCTGAGCATCATTCACCTCATGTTTTATATTTTCTATCTGCTGTACGCCGAAACCATCAGGCAAGTTATTATCTAAAAGAATAAGCTGCGGATGTCCAGCTTTCATCTTAATCATACCTTCTTTAATCGTGTGAGCATAATCTGCTATCATACCGTTTTTTTGTAAAAAGCGTTTTAAAAGCAAACACACATCCTCTTCATCATCTATAATAAGGGCTAAATATTCCATTTTTTTAATTATGTATTTTATATAATCTGTTGCTCTCTTTAAGAAAAAAACCATTCCATCAAAAAAGCAGATCATCATGAGTAATATTTTCTACACATTTCTACACTTTAGGGAAGAATTTCATTGGAATTTAATCAGATTTCGCAATAATAGACCTTTCCAAGTAATGGAATGATTTTATTGTATATAAAAACGTGACCGTTATTTTTTAAGGATGCTTAAATGAATGTTGCGGTTAAAGTTATGATTTAATTTGAATTAAAATTTTATTTTATCACAATACTAAAATTTTCTCACATGGTACCAGTTAAAAATATTTCCAACTTCCTCGCTGGCGTAGCAGTTGGCGCAGTAGCAGCTCTTCTTTTAGCACCGGCTTCTGGTGAAGAAACTCGCAGCAAAATCTTGAAAAGCAAGCAAGGAGCAGAAGAATCACTCAGCGACATGATTTCTGAAGGTAGAAAGTCATGGAATAAATTAAAAGGTCGTGCAGTGGACACTGTAGAAGTGGCACAAGATGAGATGGATGACTTTTTGTCGCATCTATTGAGTGAAGGTCAAAAAGCATGGAAAAAGACAAAAGCTGCCGCAACTGATGTGGCTGACGATGTGAAATCAACAGCAAAAGAAGCGGTTGAAACTGGCAAAACAGCTGTTAAAGAAGCTCAAAAAGACGGAGAAAGCTATTACAACAAAAATGCTCCGCAAAAACAGTATTCATAAATAATTGATGACTGATTGCGAGAGTGCATCGGAGCGTTTGATGAGTCAGGCGCTCCGCTTTTTCTCATAGTTTTGTTAATTTTATTAAGAATTGTTAAAAAAATTAAAAATTTGACTGATGGAAATCGAAACCATTGAAAAAAAATCTACTGCCGAACGCCTTGCTGAAAATGTGTTTGACTATGCCGAAAAATCATGGAACTTAATGACGCTCAAAGCTGCCGACAAAATATCGGGCTTGGCGTCTTCTTTGTTTACAGGATTAGCTTTATTAGGCGTCTTGATGATGTTCATTACTCTGTTGTGCATCAGTTTGGGTTTTGCCATCAGCACGTGGGTGGGGAGTTATGCTTTAGGTTTTTTTTATACGGCTTTGATTGTGTTTGCAGTATTGGGCGTCATTGTCTATATGGCACGTAATATTATTAAATCATCAATTATTGATAAAATAGTTAATACCCTTTATCAAGATGAAGAAGATTAGAAATTCACAAGATTTACGATCTGAAAAGGCACGCTTAATCAGCGAAATTGCGCAAGAACGAGAGGCTTTAGTGCATGATTTCAGAATAATTGCAAATCACTTGACCCCCCTCAGTATTGGCGTCTTTTTAGGCAAAAAATTAATTAGTAGCGTGTTTTCATCAAGTCATCATAACGGTAGCAACGGTAGTATTAATAGCAAGGTGACTTCTTGGATGCCTGCCAATGGTTTGGTTCAAACGGGCATAGAGTATGGTTCGGCTTGGTTGGTATCAAAAATGATTAAAAACCCCTTACTCAAGATGGTAACCGTCTTGGGTTTACCTGTTTTAGTGAAGTATTATCCTGTCGTGTCACAGACTGTGCGCCGTTGGTGGTCGAAGTGAATTAGATATTAAGAACGAATGAGATGAGAGCTTGACCAATATTTGCCGATGGTTTGGACGATTTCAGTTAATTGGTCGAAAGAGGAAGGTTTAGTAATATACGAATTAGCGCCAGCCAAATAGGCGCTCCGAATATCGTCTGGCGATTTGGAGGTGGTAAAAATAATGACGGGAATACCTTTAAAAAGGATATTCTCTTTTAGTTCTTTGAGGGTTTGACGCCCATCTTTTTTAGGCATATTGAGGTCGAGCAGAATAATATCGGGTTGCAATTTTTCAGCAGTATATTTGCCTTTTCGATTCAAAAAATCAAGAACATCAATACCATCTTCCACAAAATAAGCCATAGAGTTGATACCACTTTCTTCAATGGCTACTTTCAATAAGTAGCGATCATCTGCGTCATCGTCAGCAATGAGTATATTTAAGTGTTGATGGCTCATACTTGAGAATTTTAATTTTTGTAAAAGTCGTGATTTTTTTATTACGAACCAAGACAAAATGTGTTTAAAATCTGTAATTTATCTGAATTATACGTTGATAGGCAAATAAACAGTAAAAGTAGCACCTTCTGAGAGGTTGCCTTCCGCTTCGATGAAACCATTATGATAAGCGACAATTTTTTGACAAATGGCTAAACCCAGACCGGAGCCTTGATATTGTTCGCGATTGTGAAGGCGTTGGAAAAGTTTAAAGATTTTATCCGTATAAACGTTGTCGAAGCCAATACCATTGTCCGAAAAAGATATTTTATGGTAATCGTTGTTTAATGAAGCTTTTGAAGCACCTGTTCTAAGTGCGCCTTGCAAAGAGGCAGGTACTTTGGCAATATCGTAACGAATATCAATATGCAAAGGAATATCTGCCTGTCCGAACTTAATGCTGTTGCTCAATAAATTTGAAAATAATTGCATCATTTGCGAAGGTACAGCTGATATAGTGGGCAAATTGGGTGCTATGCTGAAAGTAGCATGGCACTCACGAAGCGGTTCTGCAAATTCATCGAACGTTTGTTCAAGCACTTTTTGTAGCGAAACTGGCTCTTTTTGCAAGAAATCTTTTTGAAAAAAACGAGAAAAAGCCAGTAAGTCATCAACAAGCTGACGCATACTCGCAACAGAATCGGTAATACGGGTCGTTAAGAATTGAACCTCTTCGTTCATTTCATTACCGTATTTTTTTTGAAGACGGTCGGCAAAAGTCATTGTTTTACGAAGCGGTTCTTGCAAATCGTGGGAAGCAATGAAAGCAAAATTTTCAAGCTCTTTATTCGATTGGTTCAGTTCTTCAACCTTTTGCTCGAGTTCAATGCGGTATTCTTCAAGTTGTTTGATTTGTTTATTGATAAGGATGAAGGCAATGGTGATAAAAAACAAGGCAACAATGGTAGAAAGTAAAATATAAATCGGCATAGTCTGAAAAAGCTTACGGCTTTGTGGCAACTCATGTTCAAGTTCAGATTTTTCATAATTTTGAATTTTACTTGTTAAAGCTCTTGCATTATCCATGTGAATTTTACCTTTTTGCATGAGTTCTAATATTGTATCGTTGCTTTGTTCATTGTTCTTTCGAAAGCGATTGATAACATCTTCCATAACTAAAAATCGATGACTAACCGCCGTGCGAAGTGTATCGAAAAGCTTTTGCATAGGCATATTATTGGCATATACCTTCTTCGAGAGGGAATCTAATTTGAGATTAACAACAGCAAATTTGCCATGATATGGTTGTAAATAATGTGTATCGCGTGCAAATAAATAACCACGTTGCCCTGTTTCGGCATCTTTTAAATCTGACATTAACGATTCTGCCAGAAATAATTTTTCGGTTGAAGACTGCGCCCGATCACTAAAAGTAACAAGCGTTTGAAGGCTGCGATAGGATAAAAAGGCAATACTGAGAAGTAGTAAAACCGAGGCATAAAAAATGATGGTAATGCGTTTTTCCATATTTAGTCGTATTGGTTTTCTAACAGTAACTATTCTTTAATTCTTTTGTTTAGTTTTTATCCGTTATTATTCTAAAATCTTCCAATTCAAAACCCAGTATTTAAACATAAACCTTATTAACTAACGATTCAATAAAATAAAACCATGTCTTCATTCTCTCAAACCCAACAGCAAAGCCATCTGATGCGCCTTTCGCCGCAGCAGTTACAAGTTTTGGGCTTGCTGCAATTGAATGCCCTTGAATTGGCTCAAAAAATCAAAGACGAACTCATTGAAAATCCTGTTTTGGAGGAAGTGGAAGGAGACGAAATTGAATCTATAGAAACTGCCGTCGGTGATTTTGATGTCGATATGGATACCGATACTGAGGGGAGGGTCGAATCTGACGATTTGTCGGATTATGAGCGTGAAAGCTATTATCAAGAAGCACCCACCACTCATTTCCAAATAGAACAAGCCACCACTTTTAGAGAAAACCTAAAAGAAAGGCTTGATTTTATACAAGCTGAACCTAATAAAATTGAGTTGGCGAAATATTTAGTTGATAACCTCGACGACGATGGCTACCTCCGAACGCCTCTGGCGGACATTGCCGATTATATGTCTTTTCGTCAAAATATATACGTAGAAGAAGCAGATTTGAAAGAAGCTTTGCTGTTGGTGCAGCAATTAGAGCCCCTTGGCGTGGGAGCGCGCGATTTGCGCGAGTGCCTGCTTATCCAACTCAATGAAGCCAAAGCCTGCCCAGCTTCTACTTTAGCTTTCAAAATTGTTGATCAATATTTTGATTTGTTGAGTCATCGGCATTTTGAAAAATTGCGCAGCAAACTCAATATAGATGAGGCAGAACTCCATGATGCCATCCATGCTATCGGGAGGCTGCGACCCAAGCCCGTGACGGAAGATGTGTCTGTTGGCAATGCCAAATCAACGATTATTCCTGAGTTTATTATTCAAAAAGACGGCGACGATCTGATTATCTCATTGAATGGCAAACAGTTTCAAACAGAGCTGCGGCTCAATGAAACCATGATTAATATGGTGGAAAAGCTTGAAAAAGACCGTAAAAACAAATCTAACAGAGCCGTTGCCCAATATTTACGCAGCAAAGTAAATGCTGCTCAAAACCTGGTAGAGGCTATTCGGCAGCGCGAAAATTCGATGTTTGAAACCATCAAAGCCATTGTCGCTATTCAAAGTGAGTATTTTAAAACAGGCGATATTCGGCTTTTAAAACCCATGATTTTGAAAAATGTGGCGGATAGATGTCAGCTCGACCCTTCTACCATCTCACGTGTAACGAGTACGAAATATGCCCAAACGGATTTTGGATTAATAAAATTAAAAGACCTTTTTTCTCAATCTACTACCAATGATGAAGGAAATGAAGTTTCTACCAAAGTCGTGCAGGATATTATTGCTGATTTGATTGCCAATGAAGATAAATTGCACCCTGCCAGCGACCAAGAACTGACTGATGCACTCGAAAAATTGGGTTTCAACATCGCCCGACGAACGGTGGCTAAATACCGCGAACGGATGAATATTCCGATGTTGAAGCTAAGGCGTAGCATGTAAAAAATGATGATTTATGAATGATAAATGATGAATTGTGTCAACTTGTATTTTTCACTATTCATTATTAACTTTTCACTAATTATACCCCCTGAGTATTTTACCCATTTATAGTGTCTTTTACTTATAGTTAAATTATGATAAAAAAAATATTAGTCATAGATGATGATCCAGATATCTGTTTGTTGTTACAACGCTTTTTGAAACGACATGATTTTGAGGTCGTGGCGGTCAATAGCGGTGCATCAGGATTAGCAGCACTTGAAAAAGAAGTATTTGACGTCGTATTGACCGATTTTCGGCTCGGGGATATGGAAGGCAGTGCTGTATTACAGAGCATTAAAGCCCAATCCCCTACCCTACCCGTCATCGTCATCACGGGTTATTCTGATATTCGTATGGCTGTGAATGTCATCAAATTGGGCGCTTTTGATTATATAACCAAACCGCTTTTCCCTGATGAAATTCTTCTGACCATCAAACGCGCTTTGGATGCACCCAAACAATTAGAGCCTGTTTTCACTTCAGAAAATGAAGACAACAGCAAGATTGAAACACCGCCTTCATCTCTCCCCCCCTCAGTATCAAGCCCTAAAAAGATGATTTCCAACGCCTACGTAGCAGGCGATAGCGTACAAGCCAGTGGCTTGTATCGTCAAGTCAGTTTAGTAGCACCTACCAATTACAGCGTCATTATTTATGGTGAAAGTGGTTCTGGTAAAGAATCGATTGCTAAGATGATACACGACCAAAGCAAGCGGCGCAAACAACCTTTTGTAGCCATGGATTGTGGTGCTATTTCAAAAGACTTAGCCAATAGTGAGCTTTTTGGGCATGAAAAAGGCGCATTTACGGGGGCTTTGGCAACCAAAATCGGGCATTTTGAATTGGCAAACGGCGGCACTATTTTCTTGGATGAAGTCTCTAACCTGACTTACGATGTGCAAATAGCCCTATTGCGGATTGTGCAAGAACGCAAAATGAAACGCATTGGCTCTACAAAAGAAATAGATTTGGATGTCCGCATCATCGTAGCCAGTAATGAAAGGCTGTCAGAAGCTGTTCGTCGAGGCAAATTTAGAGAAGATTTGTATCATCGCTTCAATGAATTCAGCATTGATGTACCGCCTTTGCGCGAACGAAAAGACGATATTTTACTGCTCGCTAATCATTTTTTGAAGGAGACTTGTCAAGAACTCGGCAAACACATCAACGGATTGAGTAACGATGTAGCGCATATATTTTTGAATTATACTTGGTTTGGCAATATTCGAGAACTGAAAAATGTCATCAAAAGAGCTGCTCTGCTTACTGATACGCCCTATGTGCAAACCACATCATTGCCTTTTGAAATTGTCAACTTTCAACGCCTTCAATTCGATGAGCCAGAGACAGCAACATTGGGGAATGCTGAAAGAAAAGATACTCGCTTGTCTGACGCCTCAGCAGAAGTAAAGCCACCACCTATATCAGCACCGCCCGAAATTTCGGAGCCTAAGGTAAAAACAGGCGAAAGTTTGAAAAAAATAGCGGCGGAAGCTGAATACGAATTAATACTCAAAACATTGCAAGATGTGCGTTATAACAAAAGCAAAGCCGCTGATATACTCGGCATTGACCGCAAAACATTGTATAATAAATTGAAAAATTTTAATATTGATATTTAATTTTATAATAATAAATAATTTTTCATGAATTAACTTTTATAGAAAATTATGGGTATGCTATATTGCTCACTTTCATTTGTGGATAAATAAAAAAGCATGGACATTTCTAATATTTTACAATCAGACGATAACGTCAACCTCTTAAATTTTTATAAAATATTAGCTGCCAATTCGCAGGACAGCGAGACCATTATGCTCGACAATGATTACAACGTCCTCTTATGTGAAGGCTCTCCACGCCTTTTAAGAGGGCTTTTGCCTGATTTGAAGCCTAAATCTAAGTTTTTGGATTTGCTTAAAGAAGATCGTTGGTCGCCGCTCACTTCATTTATATCCAATATTTCAGCCGACGCACCGCCTCATCTGGATTTTGGATTGGATGAAAAGATGTATAAAATGATGGTGATTCGCACCAACACTGAGGGGTCGGCAACACCCATCAACTTGCTTGTAGTGCGCGATACCACCAAAGAATTGGTGCTCAAACGCGAAGTAGAACGCCATATCGAACAACTGAATAGAACCAATCGAGAACTCGAACAATTTGCCTACTTTGCTTCGCATGATTTGCAAGAGCCTTTGCGAAAAATTATGTCTTTCAGCGATAGATTGACCTCCAAATTTGAGGATACCTTAGGCAACGAGGGTAAACTATTTTTAAGCCGCATTCAAGCAGCTACTCAGCGTATGCAGGTTTTGATTGATGATTTATTGACCTTTTCTCGCACGAATCGCGAAAGCCAAGCCTTTGAAACAACCGATTTGAACGATGTATTGAAAATTGTTTTGAAAGATTTAGATTTACTCATCGAAACTAAAAAAGCTGAAATTATTGCAGAAACCTTACCTACCCTCAACGCCGTCAATCATCAGATGGTGCAACTTTTCACCAATCTGATTGCCAACGCCCTTAAATTTTCAAAAGAATCAACAACTCCCGTCGTCACCATTTCTTACTATCTCGACGAAGCCATTAATACAGTCCGATTTCCTTTTTTACTTGACAAAACCTATTATCATATCACTGTTAAAGACAATGGCATTGGCTTCGATGATGAAAATGCAGAAAGGATTTTTCTGATTTTTCAACGGCTGCATGGGCGCAATGAATATAGCGGAACGGGCGTCGGTTTGGCTATTTGTAAAAAAATTATTGAGAACCACAAAGGGGCGATTTATGCGGAATCCGAAATAGATAAAGGCTCTACTTTTCACATTTTGTTACCAACTATTTTATCGGCATAAATATTCTAAATGTCAATTTTCAATCAGGCTCAGTATGCGTTAAAACATTGTAAACCAATGGTTTATGTTTAATAATATAATCTTTAACGGCATGAGCAATATCATGCCCTTCTCGCACCGACATTTTACCATCCACAATAATGTGAATATCCACAAAAAACTCAAAACCTGACTTCCTGACCAAGCATTTCTCCACATCTTTCACACCCGGCACTTGCCTCGCTAAATCCTTGATTTCATTGGTAAAATACTGAGGGGGTGCTTTATCCATGACTTCATGAAAAGCGGGTTGAAAAATATGCACTGCATTATATACGATAAAAACACCTGCCACGAGCGCTGCCCAATCATCTGCACTTTCATATCCCTTGCCGCCAATTAGTGCGATGATAATACCGATAGCCGCCGTGAATGAGGTAATCGCATCGCTCCGATGATGCCATGCGTCACCTTTTACAGAGGTGCTTTGGATGTCATCCGCAGTTTTATTTACCGTTCTAAATAAATATTCCTTGATAATAATGACCCCTACGAGTACAATGAGCGTGTAAGGCTTCGGCGTTTCATGCGGGGTGGTAATATTTTTAATGCTTTCAACGCCAATCAAAATAGCTGCCGCAATGAGCGAAACCGCTACCACGATGCCCGCAAGCGGCTCTGCTCGCCCATGACCGTAAGGATGGTCTTCATCGGGTGCTTTGGAAGCCGCTTTCAAACCCACCCAGACAATTACCGCCGTAAATACATCGGCTGTGGATTCAATAGCATCCGCAATAAGTGCGAAAGAATTACCGAAAAAACCGACAATGCCTTTTACCAATGCCAAAATTAGGTTCGCAAATATGCCTTGACGAATAGATTGTATGCCTTTCTGAGCAGGATGATTATCCTTGTTGAGTTGTGCCATGCGGCAAAAATACATTTTATGCCCATAATCTATTTCAAAAGAATATTAATGCATACTGATTTCTATCAATTCCTATACTGAGGCATCTCATTTTCAATAATTAAAGATTACTATACTTTTGATGAAAGATTAATTTTTAATCAAATACCGCCTTATGTCACTCCGAGCGAAGCGTGGGAGGAGGGGCTATAAATGCCGAACAACATTTTTTCATCATTAAATTTTAAGACAATGAAATTCAGACCCTCTTATACCCGTATATCGCCATTCGTTGAATGGCTGACTTTTATATTTATCCTGCTAATCATTATGCTCTTTTTGATTGTAACAAGGGCAACGGGACAAAATATATCACCAGCCGAAATAGATAAAGCCGTAAACAGCTATATGGCGAATAAAAACAACCGCGCCCTCGTGGTGGGCATTATCAAAAATGGGCAGCAACAGATATTTACATTCGGCGAAATAGAAAAAGGCTCAGGCTTGAAGCCCGATTCCAAGTCAGTTTTTGAAATCGGTACTGTTTCTGAAGTGTTTACAACGTCGCTGTTAGCCATTTTGGAGAGTAAAGGCAAGGTGAGCAGCCTCGATCCTGTTGGTGAAATATTAAAAGGCGTTGTAAAAGTGCCTTATTATCAGCGCATTGTTTGCGAAAAACCACTCCTTAATTCGTCTATGCCTGAAGAATTGAGTAAAGATCGCTATATCTGCTTCCCCGACCCTTACGACGTGCCGCAATTGATGGTGTTATGCGATTTGGCAACCCATTCCGCTGGATTTCCAGAAGAACCTGATTATAGTATTTTCAACGGTAAAAACCCTTATGCGGGTTATACCATCGAAAAATTGAATAAATATATCGGCTCGCTGCCGCCCAATCAATCATTTGGCTATCAATACAACCATTCTATGATTGGCATGGCTCTTTTAGGCGAAGCACTCAGCAAAAAAACAGGAAAAGACTATACTACGCTTTTGAATGAGGAAATTTTTACCCCCCTCAGTATGACGCACACTTTTATCACCCCCAATGCCGAGCAAAACCAACTCTTCTTGAAAGGACATACCACGAAGGGCAATCTGACCATTCATCGCGATTATAATGCCTTCACACCCGCTGCGGGTATGCGCACCAATGCCCCCGATTTATTGCGTTTTTTGGAAGCCAATTTATCTACCAAAACCAATAATTTAGAAGTAGCCCTCTCTGAAACCTTCATTCCCAGGCTTTATGCCGACCCAGCTGACAATCGCTTCATGGTGGGTTGGGGATGGGTTGTGATGCCTTTGAGCGATAAGAATAAGCATAAAATGGTTTGGCAATGCAGCGAAAAAGGCGGTTTTGCATCATTTATAGGGTTTGTGAAAGAAAGTCAGACGGCGGTCGTTGTGTTGTCTAATACGCCTAATTCGGTCGATGATATAGGCATGAAAATATTAAGGCTGCTCGAACCATTCGATCCCAAGCAAATTTCTGTGACTAAGGCTATTGCCACTTTCAATTGGCATCAAATTTTAGCTAAAAGGAAAATGGCAGTGAAAGATAAGTGATATTATATGCGATAGAGGTTTCCTTTACAAAATAACCGCTCTCATTTTCATATTTGAAAAATGTAGGTGGTTATTTTTTTATTTTGCCTCCTGACCTCCCCTCTCGGTATTTAAGTAATTCTCTTATTTAAAAAATTATATACTTCTTTAATTATGTAATTATTCAATTAAAAAAGTGTGTAATTTTTTAATTGAATAATTACATAATTACATAATTACATAAGCATAAAATTAAATAATTATGTACTTTTTTAATTAAATAATTAAAAAATTGTTTAAATTTGTAATTATTTAATTAAAAAATACCGATAAAAATATGAGTATTGTAGCCATTAGCAACCTCAAAGGTGGGGTAGGGAAAAGCACTATTGCCCAGAACATAGCCGTACAATTTGCCCAAAAAGGCATCAAAGTTTGCATTGCAGATACAGATACGGAACAAAAGACATCTGCAAAATGGGCGTCATTGCGCGATTCAAGCCTTTTGAGCGTACCTGTGTTCGTTATCAGCCCAGATAAAGTATCGCAAGAGATTCTCGCTTTAAAACAGAAATACGACCTTGTTATTGTGGACGGAACGCCAGCACTGACCGAGTTGACAACCCGCATAATTATCTTGTCCGACTTAGTGGTGGTGCCGATATTGCCCGGTGGTGGCGATATATGGGCATTGGAAAACTTTTTGGAACGCTATAAAGAAGCACGCGTGACAAAGGAAAGTTATGGTGGGAAAGTGGATATAGCTGTTGTCATTAACCGCTATAATGACCGCACGACATTGGATAGGGAAGTGGTCATTGCCATTCAAGATTTTGGTATTACTATTTTAAAGACGAAATTAAATAATCGTGTTTCGTATCGGGAAGCCACTATTTTAGGCATCAGCGTACATGATACGAAAGATGAAAAAGCCAAAAAGGAAATAGGCGAATTAGCAAAAGAAATTCAATCACTGTTGAAATAAAATTGAATAGCATGAGCAAAAAGATTGACATCAAACGCACTTTGGGTAAATTCGTTACCCCCCTCAGTATTGACTCGGTAGAGGAGATGACACGCCTCATTCATGATAAAAAACCCGTAGAAAAAACGGAAACTATGCCACCCCTTGCAACCATCGTTGAAGAAAAAAAGGCTGCCCAACCAGCAGCTAATAAAACAGCCAAAAAGACCTCCTCAACGAACTATGAGCAAACTACGGTAGAAACGGGAAAAGGTAAACGCGGACGCAAACCCAAATTCATCATCGAGCCTGAACGCCTTTTGCGCGTGTCGGTAGATTTGCCTGAGAGTGTTTTTATCCAATTAAAGGTCTGTGTTATCCAACAAAAAACGGATATGAAGGCTTTTATCCGTAAATTGGTGGAAAAGGAAATGGCAAAAAGTTGAGTTGTAAATTGTTCATTTCGGTCAACCTATTTCAGGTAAGCACAGAAAAAAACTCATAACTCATAAATTTTCCGTAGTTTACTCATAGTTCGGCGGCTTTTAAAATTAAATTATTTTAAAAATTTTATAAGAAACAACAACAT
>JAYTON010000663.1:0-6617 GCA_043747725.1 Saprospiraceae bacterium | reverse complement strand
TAGGAAAGTTTCAGAAAATGAAAATGACCCTTATCAGTGATTTAACTAATTGATTACCAATAAATTATCAACATAAAAATATGTCAAAGAAAGTCGTACTCGCCTACTCAGGCGGTTTGGATACATCCTTTTGTATCAAATATTTAACAGCCGATATGGGCTACGAAATACACGCCGTGACGGTGGACACGGGCGGTTTTTCTCCTGAAGAATTGGTTGGCATGGAAGAACGCGCTTATGCTTTGGGTGCGAAGACCTTTCAAGTGATGGATGCCGTTAGAGATTATTACGATGAGTGCATCAAATTTCTCATTTTTGGAAATGTTTTACGCAATAATACCTACCCGTTGTCGGTGTCGGCAGAGCGGATGTTTCAGGCATTGGCAGTGATTCGTTTTGCTCAAAATATAGGGGCGTCTGCCATCGCACACGGCTCTACGGGTGCGGGCAATGACCAAGTGCGTTTCGATTTGGTTTTCAATGTCTTAGGCGATAATTTAGAAGTCATCACACCCATTCGGGATTTGAAACTCTCCCGCCAAGCGGAGATTGAATACCTTGAAAAACATGGCGTAGAATGGAGTTGGGAAAAAGCGCAATATTCCATCAACAAAGGCTTGTGGGGTACATCCGTCGGTGGCAAAGAGACCTTGACAAGCCGTCAAGCATTGCCTGATTCAGCATACCCGACACAACTCGACCCGCAAGCGACCCCCTCAGTATTAGAGCTGAAATTTGTCAAAGGAGAGCTGTTCGGTATTGATAATCAAGACTTTACGCATCCTGCCGAAGCGATTAAGCAATTAGAAATATTGGCAAAACCCTATGCCATCGGGCGCGATACCCACGTAGGTGATACCATCATCGGCATCAAAGGACGCGTTGGATTTGAAGCGGCAGCTGCTTTGATTACGATAAAAGCGCATCATTTACTTGAAAAACACATCCTCTCCAAATGGCAAGCCTACTGGAAAGAACAATTGGCGAATTGGTACGGCATGTTGCTCCACGAAGGACAATTCCTTGACCCCGTCATGCGGAACATCGAAACCTTTATGACTGATACCCAATCGAACGTGACGGGTAGTGTATTTGTCAAGCTGTTACGCTATCGTTTTGAACTTGAAGGCATCGAATCTGAGTACGATTTGATGAACAGCGGCTTTGGTACTTATGGTGAAATGAATAATGCGTGGACGGGTGAAGACGTGCGTGGTTTTACAAAAATATTGGGCAATCAATCGAAGATTCATCAAATTGTGAATAAAAAAGCTGAAAAAGCTTAAAATACTGAGGGGGTATCATGAAAGATAAATTTTCTCAACAAGCTGCCACTTATGCCCAATTTCGCCCCGATTATCCAAGCGAATTGTACGATTTTATTCTACAAAATACGGATAATCAAGGTGTGGCATGGGATTGTGCAACGGGCAACGGACAAGCCGCCAAAGTGTTAGCGCAGCATTTTGAGAAAATATATGCAACGGATTTGAGCCAAAAGCAAATTGATAATGCAGCGCAAGCAGATAATATTGAATATGCCATAAGCCCTGCTGAAAAAACGCCTTTTGATGATAATACTTTTGATTTGATTACGGTTGCACAAGCGGCTCATTGGTTTGATTTAGATAAATTTTATGCAGAGGTCAAAAGAGTAGCAAAACCCAATGCCACTTTTGCGATTTGGGGATACGGTACTTTGAGGGCTGATGAAGAAGAAATTGATAAATTATTGCAAAATTTCTACTGGAATATAGTCGGCAATTATTGGGATTTTGAGCGCGGACATATTGATAGCCACTATGAAACATTGCCATTTCCTTTTGAAAAGGCTATTTCTGCTAATTTTTCAATGGTCTTCAATTGGCATCTCTATGAATTGGAAGGGTACTTAAATAGCTGGTCAAGCATCCAAAACTTCATCCATACTGAGCGGTATAATCCAATCCCCAATTTGATACATGATATTGAACCTTATTGGGGTGAATTCAATAGGGTGTCGGTGCGGTTTCCAATTTTTATGAAAATGAGCAAGGTCTTTTAATAGTAAAATATTATTTATTATAAAATGATAAAAGTAGGTATAATCGGTGGCGCAGGATACACGGCAGGAGAACTGTTGAGAATCTTGATTAACCACCCCTCAGTAAAAATAGAGTTTGTGCATTCCAACTCCAATGCGGGCAATCTTCTGAGCGATGTTCACTCGGATTTGATTGGTGAAACCATTTTGACTTTTACCGACACATTGGATTTTGAAAGCATAAATGTTCTTTTCTTATGTCTTGGTCATGGCGATGCTAAAAAGTTTATAGACGATAATAATCTGCCTAAGTCATTGAAAATCATTGACTTATCTCAAGATTACCGTTGGGGTGCAGCCCCCCAGCCCCCAAAGGGGGAGCCTGAATGGGTCTATGGCTTAACTGAATTAAACAAGTCCCTCATTCAGGAAGCGCAATACGTGGCGAATCCCGGCTGTTTTGCTACAGCGATTCAGTTAGCCATTTTGCCTTTGGCAGCGCAAGGCTTGCTGCATGATGATGTACACGTGCACGCGATTACAGGCTCAACTGGTGCCGGACAAAAACCGACGGATACTTCGCATTTCAGTTGGCGCAATAATAATATGTCAATTTATGAAGCATTCAAGCACCGCCATTTGAAGGAAATAACCCAAAGTGTCAAATTTTTACAAGAGGATTTTAATGCTGATATTAACTTCTTACCCGTGCGCGGTAATTTCACACGTGGCATATACGCCAGCGTTTACACCAAAACGAGCCTCTGTGAAGATGATTTAAAAAAGCTCTATCAAGAGTTCTATAAAAATGAGCCGTTTACGCACGTGGTGGAGCAAAATCCGAATTTAAAACAAGTTGTTAACTCTAATAAATGCTTGATTCATATCTCCAAACATGGCGATAAAGCATTGATTATCAGCATGATAGATAATTTATTGAAAGGTGCGAGCGGGCAAGCAGTAGAGAATATGAATTTGATGTTTGGGCTGGAGCAGACTGAGGGATTAAGGTTGAAGTCGGTGGCGTTTTAATTGAGAATTGAGAATTAATAATTGAAAATGAAGCGCAATATGATGAAGTGTTACTATTTTTAGTTTTCAATTATTAATTCTCAATTAAAACAAAACGGACTATGAAAAACAACTTAATTCATGATAAATCTTATGCTTTTGCATTAAGAATCGTGAAGGCTTACAAGTATTTAATTTATGAAAAAAAAGAATTTGTACTATCTAAACAGTTATTGAGAAGCGGTACTGCAATTGGTGCTTTGATTAAAGAATCGGAACATGCCCAATCAAAGGCAGATTTTATCAATAAATTGAGTATCGGTTTAAAAGAAGCCAATGAAACAGGCTATTTGTTATCATTACTCAAAGATTCTGATTTCTTGGAAAGCATAGCATATGATTCAATAAAAAAAGACTGTGAAGAAATTATCAAAATATTAGTCGCAATCATAAAGACATCAAAAAATAGCAAATAGTAATTGTAGCTAAACATTTTCAATTTTCACTTTTCACTTTTCAATTAAAAGAAATGAATCTATTCGACGTTTATCCACTCTACGACATCGAACCCGTCAAAGGCGAAGGTGCGAGAGTGTGGGACAAAAATGGGGTGGAATACCTCGATTTTTATGGCGGTCATGCAGTCATTAGCATTGGGCACGCACATCCACATTATGTGAAAATGGTTTCGGAACAAGTGGCGCGATTGGGTTTTTACTCCAATTCTATCATCAATTCTCTGCAACAGGAATTGGCTGATAAATTAGGGGAACTCTCACAATGTGCTGATTATCAATTGTTTCTGATTAATTCAGGTGCAGAAGCCAATGAAAATGCCTTGAAATTAGCCTCTTTCCATAATGGACGAACGAAGATTATTGCTTTCAAAAAAGCCTTTCACGGCAGGACTTCGGCGGCGGTAAACATTACCCCCGACCCTAAATTGGTAGCCCCTATAAATGCTACCTTTGAGCGTGAATTCCATGATTTGAATGAGATTGAAACAGTAAGGGCTTCCATACTGAGGGGGGATGTGTGTGCGGTGATTGTGGAAGGGATTCAAGGCATCGGCGGTATTCATATTCCATTAGGAGAGTTTTTAAAAGAAATTCAAGAACTGTGTCACCAGACTGATACAGTATTTATATTAGACGAAATTCAATCCGGATATGGACGTTCAGGCTTGTTTTTTGGCTTTCAGCATTACGCCTGTATCAAGCCTGACATCATCACAATGGCGAAAGGTATGGGCAACGGTTTTCCGATTGGAGGTGTATTAATCCACCCTAAGTTCAAGTCTAAGCATGGTATGTTAGGGACTACTTTTGGGGGCAGTCATTTAGCTTGCGCGGCAGGAATAGCTGTTTTAGATGTAATGAGGAAAGAAAAACTAATGGAAAATGCTGGCAAAGTAGGTAAATACGCCATTGAAAAAATGAAAACGCTGCCGGGCGTGAAAGAAGTGCGGGGCATCGGTTTGATGATAGGCGTTGAGTTTGAATTCCCTACGGCGGCTTTGCGTAAGCGATTGGCTTTTGAAGAAAAATGCTTCGTCGGCTCGTCGAGTGAAGCGAACACGATTCGTTTGTTACCTCCCCTCAGCATTACGAAGGCTGACGTAGATTTATTGGTTGAAAAAATGGAAATGGCAATTGCGAGGGAATTTCAAGCCGCTTGATTTGATTTTTTAAAGTAAATGAGGTATTTTTACAGAATAAAATTAAGACAGATGACAACAGCCACTATAGAAAAAAGGAAAATAACTGCCGAAGATTACCTTAAAATGGAACGGGAAGGGCTGCGTGAAAGAATCGGCAAACATGAATTTTTTAACCACCAACTCATTTTTATGCCCGGTGCTTCAAATAATCATAATTTAATAACATCAAATGTTGGATTTTTATTAAATCTTCAAGTGCGTCAAAATCGCACTAAACATTTGGTTTATGCTCAGGATATGCGGACTGTTAGCCATATTCCTCATAAAAGTTATTTTTATCCAGATGTGGAAATGGTAGAGGGGCGGGCTACTTTTGATGATGAACATCAAGATATTTTAGTCAATCCGTGTTTAATCATTGAAGTATTGTCTGATTCGACTGAAAAATTTGATAGGAGTGACAAATTTAAATCTTATCGCAATATTTCAACTTTTACAGAATATATTTTGATTTCTCAAGACTATAAAAACATTGAGCAGTTTTATAAAAACGACAACGGGAAATGGGAAATCGGCGAAGTGGTTTCAGAAGGCATACTTAAATTGAAAACAGTGCCTTTTGAATTAAATATTGAGGAAGTGTATTTAAATGTAGAATTTTCGACCCCCTCAGTAATTACCCCTTGATTTTGATTTTTTTCTTTTAAAATAATGATAAAGCCTTCGATGTTTCTCATCGAAGGCTTTAATTTTGCTAAAAAAATACCTTTTTAACAATGAAAGCCTACTACAACGGTCAAGTTTTTACTGGAGAAAAAATCTTATCCAATAAATGTGTTTTAACAGAAGACAATAAAATCATCGGTATTATCAATGCCGACGAAATACGGCCTGCTGCCCGAAAGATAGATTTGAAAGGCCATTTATTAGCCCCGACTTTGATTGACCTTCAAATTTATGGCGGCAACGGGCATTTATTTGGCGAGTACCCCTCAGTAAAAGCCCTCGAAGCGACCTATCAATATTGTTTGGCAGGTTGTGCAGCATATTTTATGCCCACGGTAGCGACCAATTCCGAGCAAATAATGTTGGATGCCATTCAAGCCGTTAAAGATTATTGGCAACAAGGCGGACAGGGTGTTTTGGGCTTGCATTTAGAAGGTCCTTTTATCAATATGGCAAAACGAGGTGCGCATTTAAAACAATTTGTAGAAAATGACCACTCAGTACAGCTTCAAATGATGAAAAGACTGCTGGCTAATGGTAGAAATGTAATCAAAATGATGACATTAGCCCCTGAAGTTGTTAGCGATGAAGTGAATGATTTATTGCAAAAGAATGGAGTGACCATTTCTATTGGTCATACAAATGCTACTTTTGAGCAGGCTAAAGCTGCATTTCAAAAAGGCATTCACGCCGCAACGCACCTTTTTAATGCCATGTCGCCTTTGCAACATCGCGCCCCAGGCGTAGTAGGTGCTATTTATGATGATAAAAATGTTTGTACGAGCGTGGTAGCAGACGGACATCACGTGGATTTTGCTGTGATTGGCATCAGTAAAACGGTATTAAAAGAGCGTATGTTTTTGATAACGGATGCCGTTGTTGAAAATTTGGAAGGCGCATATAGCCATCAATTGGACGGCGATAAATATGTGATTGCCGATGGCACGCTCTCAGGTTCGGCGTTGACCATGTTGCAAGCTGTTAAAAATTGTGTGGAAAAAGTAGGCATTCCTTTAGAAGAAGCCTTGCGGATGGCTTCGCTTTATCCTGCGCGAGTGATGGGTTTGGATGACCGTTTGGGTAAAATTGAAGTAGGGTTTGCGGCTGATTTTATTGTTTTAGACAATGCTCTAAATTTGATTTCATTGAAATAAAGAAGCATTCCCTCTGTATTTTACCAAAAAAATAGGAGATTTT
>JAYTON010000662.1:0-4086 GCA_043747725.1 Saprospiraceae bacterium | reverse complement strand
CCAAAGGTATGTTGCCCGACGGTTTTATGTATATTTTTAGATTCAAAATAGAAATGGCGAAAAAGGTCGGGATAATTGAACTCAACATGAATATCCGATTCCCAAGCCGGTTGAGTAATAAGTTGTTGTACCCACTTGGAAATTTGGGGGTAAACGCCGTTAAAAATGGCGAAAACATCAATTTTATCCTCTTTCTCAAGGGGTAAAAGATGGAGATATGTTTTCTCAAGATGGCTATTATTCATAGTATTTCCAGCGCATAAAATTTGTTCCAAGATGATTTTTAAAGCATGAAAACAAATTTATGTTTTTCTATCGAAATACTTTAAGAATTAGATTATTTTTGTCAAAATTGAAATAATAACAACCAATATGAGTCAACTTTTACGAGGCTTTTACCGCATTTTTATCAAAAACAAAATCATTCGTTGGGCTTGGATGTTGGGCTTAGCCGTGTGGGGCGTCAAATGGGCATCCGAGAGTTTTTTGAAAACGAAAAATATTTTTTTTTCAAAAACCATTTTGTCTATTTCACCTGATGATGTGGCGGCTTTTACCATTCGGAAAGGAGATGAAGAGACGACTTTTGCGCGCGCGGATTCGGTTTGGTTGGTCGTGAAAAATGATGTGACGATTCGGATACCCGCTGATTCCGTTGCTGTTTATCTCAATCTTTTCAGTAAAATGACGAGTTACTCTATAAAAAAACTATCCGATAAACCTGATGATGAAGGTGTTGATAAAGCCCTTTTTAAACTTTTCATTTCAAAAACCAATAATATAACTGATTCATTATCAATCTTTTATACGGCTAAAGATTCTGTTTCAGGTAATATTTTCACCTACATCAAATTGCCAAAAGAGCGACTGCTGCATGGCATCGAAGGCAATTGGGTGACGCTTTTTGATAAGGATTTCAATGATTTCAGAAATGCTCAAATCCTCTCTTTTTCAAGAGCCGATGTATCGAAAGTCACTTTGCGAAGCCGTTTGGATACTGCCACTTTTTATGCCAAAGACACGGCGAATTGGACGTATTCAAATGATAAATATTTAGTGCTGAATGACAGTTTTAATACTTATATCAAAAGCATCAATCATTTGTCATTAAGCAATATGAAACAAGTCAGCGGTAAATATTATGACGCCTCAAGAGATTTTAAAGACATTAAAAAGATTGAAAATCAATTAGTTATCTATTTCAAAGAAGATTCAGCCACGTTGACTGCTTATCGCATAGAGCGGTATTTTATCCTCCATTCTACTCAAAATCCAGACAATTATTTTCAAGTGGATTCTGTAGGTTTTATCTTTCAAAATACTGAGGGGTATTTGCGATTGAAGTGATGTTATTTAAGTTTCATCAAAAATAATTTCAACCAACCAAACACTCAAAAACCAGCCGGTAAAAATCGGGATGCGACTGCCAAGTCTGCCCCGTAACATATTTTCCATCTTTTACCGCTTCACTTTTTCCAACAAAAGTACCACCGCATACTTCTACTTCAAACCGCACATTTTCATAACAGGTAATGGTTTTACCTTTGACCAAACCGGCAGCTACCAAAATTTGAATGCCATGACAAATGGAAAATATATACTTGTCCGCTTTGTCAAATTTTTGGACAATTTGAATCACTTTTTGGTTGTGGCGTAAAAACTCTGGTGCTCGACCGCCTAATAACAAAACGGCTGTGTAATCTTCCGTTTCTACATCTGAAAAAGCTATATCAGAAGGTACAATATAGCCAGGCTTTTCGACATACGTATCCCAACCCGGCTCAAAATCATGGATAACCAAATTCATTCTTTTAATGCTGGGTGCTGCTATGACAGATTCATAACCCGCTTCCTCGAAACGGTGCTTGGCATAAAGACATTCATAACTTTCGCCCGCATCACCTGTGATAATAAGTATTTTTTCTTTTTTGGACATGTCGAATAAATTAAAAATTAGAAGATTACATTAATTACAAGTCAGATATTTTTTTGACACATAGTTCATATTAGAACACATAGTTTTTACAACTAGCCTATGTGTTCTATGTCAACTATGTGTAACAAAACAATTATGATGTGTTAATTTGTAAATATGCAAATTATGAAATCGAAGATAAGTCGTCCAATCGATATATTTTCTTTTCAGCAAATAAAATATCGAGCAAAACTTAAAGCCTTACAATCAAGCATTTTGGACAAAACATTGAAGATTTTAAAAACGGTTTTTTACTTTTAATACTCAACTTTATCTCAATTAAAAAATGCCCTACTTTTTTAATATTTATTTCAATTTTAAATAATTAACAAAATGAAAAACATCTCACTTTTAGCCATCTTGATTGGCGTCCATATTGGACTTTCTGCACAGACAAGCAAAGTATTCGATAACCTTTCGCTACCCAGTAAAATCCTCAATATGGAGCGTAAGTATGCCATTTACCTGCCACCAGATTATGAATCTTCAACGAGAAGTTATCCCGTGCTTTACTTGTTGCATGGTGGTGGGGATGACCAAACCGGCTGGGTTCAATTTGGCGAAGTGTTGAATATTACAGATAAAGCGATTGCTGATGGCAAGGCAACGCCGATGATCATCGTCATGCCCGATGCCAACACGGTACGCCGCGGCTATTCCAATAATGCAACAGGCACTTGGCTGTATGAAGATTTTTTCTTTAAAGAATTGATGCCTTTTGTTGAAAAGAAATACAGAATCAAAGCCGATAAACGCTTTAGAGCCATAGCGGGGCTGTCGATGGGCGGCGATGGGAGCTTCACTTATGCGTTGCATCATCCCGAATTATTTTCATCCGCTTGCCCCCTCAGTGCAGGGACAGGACCTTTGACAATGGATATTGCCAAAACCAATGTCAAAAGAGCAGACTCTACGGCTACCGATACTCAGATTGAGGCATTCTACAAGCGGCAAAGTGTCCTTGAACTGGTGAATAATACACCTGATAGTCTCAAAAAAGCTGTTCGTTGGTACATGGATTGTGGCGATGACGATTTTTTATATGAAGGCAACTCGCTCGTACACATTGCTATGCGTAAAAAAGAAATCCCTCATGAATTTCGCATTCGCAATGGCGGACATACTTGGACTTATTGGCGACAGGCTTTGCCTGAGGTGTTAGAGTTTGTTTCGCAAGCGTTTCATCAGTTTTGATAGTTTATATAAGACAATCGAGTGAATAGACATAAAATTAAGTCTTTAAATTAAAACAATCAAATTTTAAATGCTTTAAATTCTTAGAATAACATAAAAAACACGCTAAATATTTGCTATAAAGTCAAAGGAATACTGAGGGGGGTACTATTGCTCTCACAATTGCCAACTATAAAAATAGCAGATTGTGTAGTCCGAGGTACTTTATAAGAATATTCATATTCAGCTGCATCTTTGAGTTGCTCCAATTCTTTTTCCTTAAAAGGAGCGATGCGCCAATTGTTGTCCGTTACAATCCGAAAGCATTTGTTGTAGAAATCAGGTTCCATTTTTTTATAGAATTTAACTGTCACTTGAATGTCGGTATCACTATACGGTTTGACAACAATAGAATGTATGTTACAAAAACCAAAGTCTTTTTTGATGTTTAAATCTTTTTCAATATTATAGTTTAAAACAATAGGCTTCTGCACGATTGTTTTGGTTTTAGACAAATCAACAGTGATAGTCATAGGATTAGTCAGACTATTAGACGCCAAAGTTTCACCAATTTTTAAAGCCATTTTCGTAAAACCATGTGGCACTTTGAATTCCATAATGATAAGCCCATCGCTATTGGAAGAGACTAAGGGGCTTTCCATTTTAATAGGATTATATGTTTTTCCATTGACCTCCAAGGCAAAATTGGTATCAAATGCTAAACATCCGCCTGAATTTTCGGAAGCACAAGTGAATTTAAACTTAAAAACCACTTTTCCATCACCATTGGTAGGGAAATATTGCGTTTCAAGCAATTCCACATCTCTCACTTTGGCTTTTAAATCAATATATATAGGCTTTTGACCTTCTACATTACTCTCTTTCGCAATTGTTTGACTCGATTCGGAATTCACTTCATTATCGCTTTGCCTAAGGAT
>JAYTON010000661.1:0-5652 GCA_043747725.1 Saprospiraceae bacterium | reverse complement strand
ATGACTATTTTTATTTATTTGTGATAAAGTTAATGTCTAATTTTGAAATAAATAATTTTTCAATAAAATAAACCTTTTTTTCATTTGAATGTTTAAAATGAGGAATTTGCCTCGACAGCACTCTTGACTCATTTATGATATTTCCTTAAAAAATCATACTTTATGAACAGTTTTACCTATAATTGGCTACATTTTATTTAAATAACACGATTTTTTAAACATTTATAAAAGATCAAAAAAAAATTGTACAGTGGCGGTATATTCCATCAAAGATTTAGAAAAGCTCTCGGGCATCAAAGCCCACACGATTAGAATTTGGGAGCAACGCTATCAACTCATCTGCCCCTCTCGCACAAAGACTAATATTAGATATTACGATGATACTGACCTCAAATTGCTTCTCAACATTGCATTACTCAATAAAAACGGTATAAAGATTTCCAAAATATCGACGATGACCCGCGCCGAAATTATGGATAAAGTATCACAAATATCAGAAATTAATTTTGAATATGATACTCAATTCGATGCACTCACCATTTCGATGATAGAAATGGATGAATACAAATTCGACCGTATTCTCAGCAGCAATATCCTACAAATAGGTTTCGAGCGCACCATCATGGAGGTCATTTATCCGTTTTTAGAACGATTAAGTCTGTTATGGCTGACAGGCTCTGTTAATCCCGTTCAAGAGCATTTTATGAGTTATTTATTGAGGCAAAAAGTGATTGTTGCCATTGATAAAGAGCCTAATGCCCCTTCTAAGGATGCTAAAAAATTCGTTATTTACTTACCTGAGGGTGAACGACAGGAGTTAAGTTTGCTTTTCATGCATTATATTCTCAAATCGCGCCAGCACCATGTCATTTATTTAGGTCAAGATATTAGCTTAGATGATTTAAAGGATTGCTGCTGCGTCCACAAACCCGATTATGTCTTCACGCTTATCAACGAGCCGTTTGCCAAAATTTCTGCTCAACAATATTTAGATAATCTCGCTCATCATTTTATAGATTCTACAATCCTTATATCTGGTTACCAAATCGTAACAAAAAATCTGAATATCCCAACCAATGCCCATGTTTTAAAAAGCCTCGACGACACCATCGAATACATAGATGCTATAAAAACATTAAATGTCCGTCGCGTCAAAATGGCATGATGATTTCGGATGTGTACTGATGAAATCCGAAATCCCACATCCGAAATCGTTATGTCGTTTTAAAAGAGATTTTAGTGTAAGAAACAAAGAATTTAGTCGTCAAATATATAAGGATAAAGACTATTCCCATTGTAAAAATGTTAATTTTACGTAATGAAAAATGTTTTTTCATTTAAAAACTAACATCCATCATGTTCCTCTTTTTCATTGGTCTTCTAATCTTTGGTATTACATATGTTTTACCATCCAATCCTAACTATCCAGCTTCTAAAGTAAATCGCCCGCTCAAAATAGGGGGTATAGCTGTTGCTGTTTTAGGACTATTTTTAGCGAGCGTGAAGCAAATAGACGCTGGCGAAGTGGGTGTCCAAAAACTATTTGGTCAAGTGCAAGACCGCGTACTCGAAAGCGGCTTGAATGTCGTCAATCCTTTTATGAATGTTACACCCGTCAATATCAGAACCCAAAACTACACCATGTCGGGCGTACATGATGAAGGACGTAAAGAAGGCGACGACGCTATACGCATTCTTTCGAGCGATGGTCTTGAATTGGTCATTGACTTGACCGTTTTATATCATGTCAATAAATTGGAGGCACCCAATATCGTCCGTGAAATAGGACCCGACTACGAAGATGTGATAGTGCGACCAGTGACGCGTACAAAAATTCGGGATAATGCCGTTTATTATGCAGCCGTTGATTTGTATTCAGTAAAAAGACAAGAGTTTCAATTGAAAATCAATAAAGATATTGAAAGTGATTTTAAACAAAGAGGGCTTACTTTGGAACAATTGCTTATCCGTAATATTAGTTTACCCGCTTCCGTCAAATTGTCCATTGAATCCAAAATCAACGCCGAACAAGATGCTCAAAAAATGCAGTTCGTGCTTCAAAAAGAAAAACAAGAAGCTGAACGTAAGCGCGTAGAAGCGCAAGGTATCGCAGATTATCAGCGCATTTTGTCATTGGGTTTGAGCGATAAACTGTTGCAATATGAACAAATCAAAGCGATGAAAGAATTGTCATTGTCTCAAAATGCCAAGGTGATAGTAACGGGTAAAACTGGAGCGAATGTTTTGATTTCAGATAAATAACTCAGTATTTCGGATGTCGAATGTCGGTTGTGCCCAAATCAGATACAGCATACCCCTCAGTATTTTACAAATAATTTAATAATTTGTTAATAAAAAGTATTGTTATTTAAAAGTAAACTTCTTAATCCAATATTTCAGAATTTTAAAAAAAATGTATCTTTGTCTTGAATCTTGCAAATTATTGCCAGCAAAACTTTTTCTAATTAAAAACATGCTATGGATATTCATAAAGCAATAGAGCATACCATTCTGAAACCCGATTGCACGCTTGATGATGTTCGCCGACTTTGCGAAGAGGCTGTGCAGTACAGTTTTTATGGTGTATGTGTACCACCTTATTATGTAAAAGATGCTGCACGCTTTCTCAATGAGCAAGCGAAAGTAGTGACTGTAGTAGGTTTTCCCATGGGGTACTCTAACGTACCAGCGAAAGTAGAAGAAATCAAACGTGCCCTTGATGAAGAAGCCGACGAAATAGATGCCCTGGTGAATATATGCGCTATCAAAAGTAATAATTGGAATTACATAAAAAATGAATTGGGTAGCCTTGCAAGAGCCGTTTCGATGCGCGGGAAAGTGATGAAATTAATCATCGAAACAGGGCTTTTGACTAAAGCGCAGATACTTCAAGTTATTAAAATTGCAGAGGATAATGATATTCAATTTATCAAAACCTCAACGGGTTTTAATGGCGATGGAGCGACAGTAGAAATCGTTAAATTTTTAAGAGAAAATCTTAACCCAAAGGTGAAAATTAAAGCATCAGGTGGCATAAAATCTTTTGAGATGGCGGAAAAACTGATACACGCCGGCGCCGATAGAATAGGTACTTCAAGCGGCATTCAGATTGTTTTAAATACTAAATGAATTAAATTAAAAATTATTTATAAATTGTTGAAAACAAAGCTATTATGAGAAATAAATTTTTACTCGTTCTTCTGAGTTTTTTCGGAATGCAGTTCGCATCAGCTCAAAACATCACTATTAATGAAGAGCCTATTATCACAAAGATGATGGAAACTTACATTACTGGCGGTAGATCAGCGTCCACACCTTCAACAGGCGGCACCGTACAAATCGTAGATGGTTTTAGGGTACAATTATTAGCGACCACTGACCGCTTGAAAGTGGATGAAGCTCAAGCACTTTTCGCCTCGCGCTATCCGGGCGTATATAACGGTTGGTCGCAAGCGAAGCCTTACTATCGCGTGCGTATTGGCGCATTTACATCGCGGACAGAGGCGAGTAATTTTTTGCAAAAAATTAAAAAAGATTATCCTGATGCTTACATCGTACCAGATAGAGTAAAGACATCAGAAATCACGAATTAATGAAATGATTGGAAAGGAATTAGTGGGTGAAGGGAAGATAGACTATGTTTTGATGTCGTTCTATCTCAGCCTTGTGGCAATCGGTTGGATGATGATTTACGCCGTCGGTTACAAGCAGGGTTATGATTCGATGGAATATAGCGAATTTATGTTCAAAACGTCTGTCGGCAAGCAGACCATATTTATAGGTGTAGCCATATTTTTATCTCTCATTATTTTCTCTATAGATGCCAAATTTTGGCGTGTATTTGCTTATCCACTCTATGCTATCGGTATTGTGTTATTGATGTTAGTTTTAGTCTTTGGTAGAGAAATCAATGGTGCAAAAGCATGGTTTAGCATCGCTGGCTTTGGTTTTCAGCCCGTAGAAGTAGCAAAATTGGGAACAGCGCTTGCTTTATCCAGCTATTTATCTTCGCCAAGTGTCAATCTGAAAGATTCGCGCATACAAACGACAGTTTTCGGCTTATTGGCTGTACCCATTTTTTTTATCATGCTCCAACCAGATGCAGGTTCAATGCTCGTTTTCATATCATTCAGTATCATGTTGTATCGCGAAGGTTTGTCTCCTCTTCCTTATATCATCGGCATTTCATTAATAGCTATTTTCATATTAGCCTTAGTCGTTGAATCCAATCAATTGGTGATGTATCTCATGATGTTCGTATCCATGCTATTTGCTTTTAACATTACTGAAAAACAGCGTTGGTGGTTAGCGGGTGTCATTAGTTTGATATTAATTTCAGTAGTCAGTTTTTTTACAGGAAAACCTCAAATTGCTCTTATCATTATGCTGTTGACGGTTTTAGCTTTTGTCATTGTTCATAGCCGTAGAGGGCGTTTTAAGATGGTCATTTTAACGACCAGCGCATTGCTTTTTTCAGCAATTTTAGTTTATACGACCAATTTCGTTTTCAATAATGTCTTGAAAAAACACCAACAGGAGCGTATCAATGTCTGGCTTCGTCCTGATAAATGCGACCCACGCGGCGCAGCTTACAACCTCATTAATGCTAAAATGGCGATTGGTTCGGGCAGTTTTGAAGGCAAAGGCTACCTTCAAGGTACTATGACACAACTCAATTTTGTGCCTGAACAACATACTGATTTCATATTCTGTACCGTAGGCGAAGAGCAAGGCTTTATTGGTGTCTTTGCTGTTGTCATCATTTTCGTCCTTTTCCTCGTCCGAATTGTCCAAATTGCCGAACGGCAACGATCCAATTTTGTCAGATTGTACGCGTATTGTTTAGCTGGCATTTTCTTTTTTCACTTCTTTATCAATATCGGCATGACGATGGGTATTATGCCCGTCATCGGTATTCCATTACCGTTTGTATCGGCAGGCGGCTCATCCTTATTAGGATTTACAGCTATGTTAGCTATTTTATTGAAATTGGATAGCAGTCGTTACATCGTTTAAAATATAGTTATACATAATATTAACTAACTTTAAAAAAAACGGAAACATGCTAAAAGAATTTAAAGCCTTTGCCATTAGTGGCAATTTAGTTGACACAGCCATCGCATTCGTTATGGGTTTAGCTTTTGGTAAAATCACAACAGCATTTATTGATGGTATGGTTATGCCATTAGTATCCATGATTGTTCAATCAGATTTCACTACATGGAAAACTATATTACAACCGGCAGTCATCGGTACTGATGGAAAAGAAATGGCTCCGGAAGTCGCTATCAAATATGGTGATTTTGTATCGGCGATAATTTATTTCATAGTCGTTGCTTTTATAATGTTCATGATAGTCAAAGCGGTTGCTGCCGCTAAGAAATCCATTGCTGCTGAAGAAGCTGAAGCTGCCGTAGCACCCGCACCTCCTACACAAGAAGTTCTACTCGGTGAAATCCGCGATTTGTTGAAATCAGGTAGATAATTTTTAATTATTCCTTGATGTGACTTGAAAATACAATCTAAAAAACATGAGTCATCACAAATTTTTGAGATTAAGGATGATGGCAATGCAAACGGAGCAAGCCGTTCTAAGTCTGTAAAGAGGCATCCGCGCAAGTTGATGCCTCTTTCCTGTTCTTGGACACCATT
>JAYTON010000660.1:0-2363 GCA_043747725.1 Saprospiraceae bacterium | reverse complement strand
ATCGAGGACATGGGTATAATAAGGCGTGGAAAATAGATTTTTTTGATAATATTGGCATTCGATACCATGCTATTCGCCGCATTTTGAAGTCCATTTGAGAAAATATTCCAAATCATCAATCCTGAAAACGCAAAAATGGGATAAGGCAGCCCATCAGATTTTACATCCAGCCCGCGACTGAAAATGAGGGTAAAAATGAGCATCATACTGAGGGGTTGCATGATTGCCCAAAGCACGCCCAATACGGCTTGTTTGTAGCGTACTTTTATATCACGCCAAGTAAAGAAATAAAAAAGCTCTCGATATTGCCATAGTTCTCTTACGCCAAGAGTTAATTTACTGCGCGGTTTTATTTCAAATTCCATTAATTCGTCATTGATGCGGTTTTGACCCATTAGCTTTTCAAAATAAATAATAGTCATTCGCAGCACGAAAATAGAACTTTAACACCTGACTGTCATTTAATAGAGTGAAAAAAATAATAAATAATAAAAAAGCAGTACTTTTGTTTGTTTCTTTCTGGACAAATTAAAATAACCAAATCCAATTGAGAACGATTAAAATCTATGTCAAATTACGAGAAAACGGAGACCTATCTATCTGATGATGCGTTATTGCAGCTGTTGCGGCAAGGGGATAATAGTGGTTATGCAATGCTATATGACCGTTTTGGCGCCATGATATATGGTGTTATTAAGCGTATTGTGATAATAGAGGAAGATGCAGAAAATCTTTTGCAAGATTGTTTTGTGAAAATTTGGCGAAATGCCGACCAATACGATGATAATAAGGGTAAATTATCAACTTGGCTGCTCAATATAGCTCGGAATACAGCTATAGATTTTACCCGTTCAAAAGTTTTTTCACAACGTCAAAAAAACCAAAGCCTCGATATCCTCGTAAATCCTTCGATTGATTTTAAAGGTTCATCAACTGTGACGGATACTATTGGACTGCGTCGAATGGTAGAGCAATTGTCTCCACAATGTCGAGAGGTGATAGAATGGATGTATTTTGAAGGCTATACGCAGCAGGAAATTTCGGATAATTTCGGTTTGCCTCTCGGTACAGTCAAAACGCGCGCACGCACAGGATTACTGGAATTGAGGAAATATTTTGATTTATAAACATTTTAGAATTAAAGATTTTAAACTTTATTGTTTTGAAAAATAGATTTAACATAACACGTGATTTATTAAATTATATCTTTATAGACGATGATATGGTTAATCCTTCACCTGAAGATATTGAAAAATCAGAAGATGCTTTGATAGCTTTTGCTCGCATTCATGCAGTAGATCCCCCCCTCAGTATGCGCGATAAAATATTGGGTAGAATTCAAAAATTGAGTAATCAACAAGCGAATAGGCAACTATTTACTTTGACAAATGCCCCATTATTGACGCCGGAATCCAATTGGTTGGATTGGGTAGATGCAGTGAATGGTATTGAACCGCCTAAAGATTTTGAAGATGTACACTTGCATACATTCCGAAATGATGATATAGCTGAAATGCATTTAGCATGGGTAAAACAAGAAGTGCCAGAAGAAGTGCATCATGATGTGCTTGAAAGTTTTATTCTACTTGAAGGCACTTGCGAATGTCATATCATCCATGAAGATGGCTCTAAACGCACTATCAGAATGAGAGAAGGCGATTATATTTCATTCAAAATTGGAGAGGTTCATGATATTCAAATCACCTCTTCCGAACCAGCCAAAGCTATCTTACAATGGTTGAAAATAGCGGCTTAAGTATATTTATTCGCTCTTATACTTTTGACAGTGAATAACTGACGTTCTTTTGCTCTTCCAATTTTTGGAGTATTAGGAATTTGAGATTGAGATATTTAGCCGACATTATAGCTATTTTGAAGCCATAAATGCCATCCAAAAAACCTAATTTAAGGCAAAAAATGCAGAAAAACTTAAAAAAGACTTTCAGCAAGCGTATTATTTTAGGTACATGCTTTCCTTTATTAAATAATTCAAAAGCACCAAATTCGGCATATCGTCTTTGTTTTATTTCCATTTGTTCGAATGAAGAGCAAGTGAAATGCAATAAATCTCCATTGAGTGAATCAATCTTATTATCGGTTACTAACTTTTCATGTACAAAATCTCCTATCCATTTTGAGTTTTTTTTCGGAAATAGTCTGACCTTTCGGTCAGGATACCAACCTGAGTGACGTATCGGATGGTTAATGATATGGTTCAGGCGATTAAACTGGAAAGCTTTATCGCTTTCAGTACTTAATTTAATTTTTAAAATATTAGATTTTAGTTCTTCCGACAGCATTTCATCGGCATCCAAAGAGAGAATATAATTGCTTTTTGCTTGATTATCAGCGTAATTTTTAGA
>JAYTON010000659.1:0-3673 GCA_043747725.1 Saprospiraceae bacterium | reverse complement strand
TTGATACACAACGACATTTAATCCTCAAAAACTTGAAGGATTTCAGATTTTGACCGATTGCAAAATCGTTTTATAATCATGTTTTTGATTTTGACCGATTGCAAAGTCGTTTTACAATCGTGTTTTTGATTTCGACCGATTGCAAAATCGTTTTACAATCGTGTTTTTCGCCTATGTTAGTCCTGCGTCGGTTTTTTTTTAATGTTATCTAAGCCGTTAGTCATACCATTATTTAATAGTGGCATACCTCTTGTATGGTATTTTATGTACTCATAAATACGGGTTATACCCAAATTTCATAACAATTAATTAAAAACCGATGAACATTATTTCGTTGTCTTTCAAACGCCTACCGGCACCTGAACTCTCTACTTTTGCGAACAATGTGTGCTTGAAAATGGAACAAGACCCACAGTTTAGCGATCTTAAACCTCAAGTAGATGAGTTAAAAATTAAGTACAAAGCTTTTACTGTTGCGCTTTCTAATGCTTCCGATGGTGGTAGCCCGCTGATTGCTGCCAAAAATAAAAGTATGGATGAGCTTAACAATCAATTGGTCGTGATTACCTATTTTGTGAATATGTTAGCAAAAAAGGATGAAGAAGTTGCCAAAGCGGCAGGATTTGAAGTTTACGCATCTTCAAATTCTATCACAAGACTCGCTAAACCTGGCAACTTGACTATCAAACAAGACGATGCATTGGGTGCGGTCAAATTATCTTGGGAAAAAGTGCCGGGTGCTGTGAATTATGGCATCGAAACCTTGAAAAAAGGTGAAACAGCTTGGAAAAACGGTAAATACACCACGCGCAAAGAAATCATTTTAACAGGTTTGGAACCGGGTACTTATATTGAGTTTCGCAACCGCGCTTTAGGATGCAATGAGCTTGAAAGTGAATATTCAAATGTGGTCGGCGCGTGGATTTCTTAATGGCGATATTACAATATTCTGATATTCTGATAGGACACGAGTTGAATCGTGTCCTATCCTATTTTAAGGCGTTTGTTACCCCTCGAAAACTTGAACTAAATAGTTTTCAACTTTTTTATGCTCTGAGGAAAAATTGATTCCGATCGCTATTTTTTGTTGTGGCGATAGCATAAAAGGAGATAAATATCCTTTTAAGGCTATTTGTTCTATGGCTTCTTCCGCCGTTTTATCCAATTTGAACTCAAGTGCAAAGATATATTTATCGGTTTGCACGACAGCATCACACCGACCATTGGCACTGTGTATTTCACTTTGAATATAAGAACCCAAAAGCGAAAAAGTGAGATGTACCAAAGCATAATAATGTAATTCTGTTGCCCCGCGCCAAAGGTCATAAGGAATCGTTGAAAAAGCGGTATTGATAATGGTAATGATTTGGTCAATATCATTATTATTGAAAGCATCGCGCATCATGAGAACCAACGGAAGTGCTTCGCCTAATTGTGTATGCCGATAAGCCGCTAATAAGTATTGTTCGAGGCTTGCTTTGACCTCTTTGTTGGGATATCTTAGTTTGCAACTATCTTCTGAAAAATTCACTTCCGAAAATGTCAGATAACCCGTTTGGAATAACATCGGCTTGAATTCAAGGTGGTTGATGTCGAACTGGGACAACGAACTGAGGGAGGTATATTCTTCTTCATCCAAAGTGAACTTACCGGCTTGCCGTATAAAATTCACTAAAAAAGTAGGTGTTCCGGTACTGAACCAATAGTTTTCAAATTGACCTGATTCTATGAATCTCAACAAAGAGAATGGGTTATAAACCGTCTGTTTGCCATTCCAAGTATAACCATTGTACCAGAGTTTTACATCGTTCAATACTGAGGGGTTATGCTCAGAGAATGATTTTATTTCCTCTGAAAAATTGGTTTCTAATTCTTGCTGTGTGATACCGCCTAAAGCATTAAACTGTGGATGGAAAGTAATATCGGACAGATTATTCAAATCAGAAAAAATACTAACCTTCGAGAATTTACTGACTCCCGTAAACAACAAAAAGCGAATGTAAGGGTCAGAATCTTTGATAATCGAATAAAACTGTTTTAATATTTCACGATTTTCATTCGCTTTATCGGGTTGTTCTAAATAATCAATGATGGGTTTATCGTATTCGTCAATCAGCAATACAATTTTGGCATTGACGGATGCTTTTAAAATAAGTTCCTCAAATCGTTCTTTCAGCGAGGGTTTTGAAAGGGTAATATTTAAAATTGTTGCCGATTTATCTAATTCACTCATCAAAGCTTGCCTAAGTCCCAATTCTTGATAATCACTTTTACTAAATTTGAAATGAATCACGGGGTTTGTTTTATCCCAATCCCAGTTATTATCAATCCAAAGCCCTTTAAACAACTCGCGGCTACCAGAGAATATTTCATGAATGGTAGAAAGCAATAAAGATTTACCAAATCGCCGAGGACGCGACAAAAAATAATAACTCCCCCGCATCAACAAGCGATAAATAATTTCAGTTTTATCCACATAGAGATAGCCTTCTTCGCGAATTTTTCTAAAATCTTGTATGCCAATTGGGTATTTTCTCATTTTTTTATGATACGGTGGTTGATAAAAAACTTACAACGCCAAGCCCAAAACAAACTCCTCTCCCACTTCTTCCAACATCAACTCTTTATTGTTTTGTCGAGCCGTTTGATATACCATTGGGATACCGCGTCCGAGCTTATCTATGTAGCGCAGATTTTCCATGAATTTGAGTAAAACAGGGTTCGACGTATAGGACACACCGACTTTCATTTTCTCCACTGTAACGGTATTCGGCAATCTACCTGGGCTTCTGATTTCCAAACGATCATTGAATAGAAATACTCGAATACGACTACCACTTATAGCATAGTTGCGGTGTAAACAGGCATTGACAATGATTTCTCTAAACACTTTATCGGGGTATAAAAAACGAGTCGCAACGGTTTGTGCGCCTTGAATGACTGAGGGGGTCTGAATATTATTTTTGATAATGGCTACACAAGTATCTATTTGATAATCTAAAGTACCTTCTATTACTTGTTTATCCAATAAAGTATCTTCTAATGCACTTCCTGCAAAATGAGCAAAAGAAATAGAGGCATTGTGCAGAAATTTTTGCGGATTAATACCAAATACTAATAAACCTGCCACCGTCACCTCACCCTCTGTTGTCATTAAATCGGTATTGATAAGCAACCGTTCTTTATCCGATTCATTGGAGAAGTCCACACTATATTGGTCAAAATAGCGGTCTAATTTTGCCCAGTTCAAATCAGCGATTTTTGTATTCGGAACGCCTGTGGCATCGAAATGAAAAATGCCTGACTGCTGAAACAGACGCATGAGCTCTTGCGGGCTCGCTATTCGGTTGGTCGAACCAACTCTTACTAAATATTGGTGCTTGTTGGTTTGATAGGGTTTATCCTTACCTTTTGGCACTTCAATATGTAAAACATCGTGGTCGTTTATTTTTTCAATACTGATTATTGTTTGAATAGGCGGCACAACGTTTTGACGACAAATATTAGTTACCCATTCTTCAACTTGAGTTGGATTATTGACACCTGTAATAGTACCATCGTCTTCTACACCTATTAAAATACTCCCACCAAAAGAATTGGCAAAAGCGACTATTTCTTTTGCTAATCCATCAGGCGAAACAGTTGCCGATTTAAACTCGACACCATTGTTTTC
>JAYTON010000658.1:0-1687 GCA_043747725.1 Saprospiraceae bacterium | reverse complement strand
AAGCCCACCAAAGGATCTATTCAATCCAATGTTCCACGTGTACCAGATTACAGTAATTTGCAATATTGGGCAGCGCATCCCAATAAAAAAGATCCAGCTGATAGCATTCCCCTCAATTCGAACTTGCATGATGAGCAAGTAACTTCGGATGTGGATGTCTTTTTTCTACACCCTACTACGCTGACAAAAGGGGGCGGTTGGAATGGTGACCTCAACGATGCAGCGCTCAATAAAAAAACAGACTATGGCACTATTCTCTATCAAGCGAGTATTTTTAATGGTGCAGGTCGAGTATATGCGCCGCGCTATCGACAAGCACATTTATACTCTTATTTCACGAAAGATACGGCTTCTGCTGTGGCTGCCTTTGAACTGGCTTATTTGGATTTAAAAACAGCCTTTGAATATTACTTAAAAAATTGGAATAATGGTCGCCCCATTATCATAGCAGCGCATAGCCAAGGTGCGCAACATGCCAAGCGACTGCTAAAAGAGTATTTTGACGGTCAAAATTTAGGCAATCGGCTAGTGGTAGCCTATATCGTTGGTATGCCCGTGACGAAGGATTATTTCACGAAAATACCCGTTTGCGCAACGCCTGAACAGACAGGTTGTTTTTGTAGTTGGCGGACGTTTAAATTGGGTTATGAACCTAGAACTACTTTTCCTATGAGTGAAAAAATAGCTGTTGTGAACCCCCTCAGTTGGACAACTGATAAAACATTTATTCCTAAATCCAAGCACGAAGGTTATGTTTTGATGGGTTTCAAAGCATCTCCGGCGCATTTATTAGGAACACAAGTGAATAATGGTATTTTGTGGGCTGAAAAACCTACATTTAAGGGTAGCTTTTTATACAGAGCCAATAATTATCATGTCGGTGATTTCAATTTTTTTTACTTCAATGTTCGAGAAGATGCTAAAAGGCGGGTTGGGTTGTTTTGGAAGCGATGAGCATTTTATTGACGGAGCAATTAGAAATCACCCGTCAATATTACCCTAAAACCCTCAATTACTGAGGGGTGCTATTTTAAAAAAAACGGTTACTAAATTACAAGAGATTAGTAAATGTTTTATTATTATTTAACTTTAAACAAAATTTTTATTCGAAAGCCTTTTCAACAATGGCTTCTTGTTCCTTTGTATGCACTTTTACAAAACCCGAA
The DNA here is from genome assembly GCA_043747725.1 of Saprospiraceae bacterium. Lineage (GTDB taxonomy): Bacteria > Bacteroidota > Bacteroidia > Chitinophagales > Saprospiraceae > JAAFJT01. The sequence goes on along the minus strand of JAYTON010000658.1, from coordinate 521 downwards.
GCGGGTGATGCAGATGCCTTGCGACCAATAAATCTCAAGCCCAATTCACCGTGAAAAGTTGCTAAATGGAACCATGCACCATTATTCATCGGCTCTTCTTGAACCCATAAATATTCAGCTTTCGCATATTTTTTCATGATGGCTTTCACCTGTTTTTCAGGAAAAGGATAGACTTGCTCGACGCGCACGATGGCTATATCCGTTCTATTATCAACTTTTTGTTTGTTTAATAAGTCATAAAAGACCTTACCGGAACAAAAAAGTACTTTTTTTGCTTTTTTAGCATCCAATACTGAGGGGTCATCAATTACTTCTTGAAAACGAGTACCTGACTCAAAATCCTTAATATCCGAAACGCAATCAGGATGACGCAGCAATGATTTAGGCGACATCACAATCAATGGCTTACGGAAAGGGCGCACCAATTGACGGCGCATTAAATGGAAAAAGTTAGCAGGAGTCGTCACATTCGCAATGGTCATATTATTTTCAGCGCACAACTGTAAAAACCTTTCAATCCG
>JAYTON010000657.1:0-5392 GCA_043747725.1 Saprospiraceae bacterium | reverse complement strand
AAATACCCCCAAAAGGCAGCAGCAATTGTGAGGGTTGCGAATAGACCGATTTTAGTCTCGTTGGATATTTTCATTATTTTAAAATGAAGGACTTTTTTTAGATTACTTTGTTTTTTTCTTAGAAACGTTGTCCTTCTTGCAATAGTTATTTTTCGACGGCAAAATTAGAAATATTTTTGATTTATTTTACTTCACTTCTTCTAAACTTACGCGTTTCCCATTTTTATAAGCCACTATAAAAGCATCTGAGTAGCCTGAAGCGCGCATTTTTTTCAAAGTTGACGCTGCTTCATTGTAGTCTTCTAAACCTATTTTGAAATATTTGAAAATATTGCCTTCTTTCACGACTTCCAAATCTTCTACATTTCTCCAACGAGGCGAATTAGCAACATCCACATTTGAAGTGGCTAATTGAATTTTGAATACCACATTACCTTGTTCGCTTCGCGCAACTTTCGGAAGCACTGCCCCCTCAGTCTGTGCTCTGCTTGTAGAGGCAGCTTTCGCCCGCTCTACTTGAAGAGGCAATACATTTTTTTCTTTTACGCTTTGACCGACTTCAGAATGATTTGAAGCTTTTACAATCACATCTTCTTTAGTGTCTTTAACCTCAACTGTTTTTTTATATTTACTGAAAGCTAAAAAAATAGATTCTGCAAGCGTCTCTTGTCCATCTTCGCTGCTAATAAACGCCCCCTCAGTCCGATTATTCAAAAAGCCCGTTTCAATGAGTACACTTGGCATAGTCGTTTGCTTCAAAACCATAAATCCTGCTTGTTTCACTCCTTTACTTCTCCGACCGGCATTATTTTTAAAACCTTCCTCTACATTTTTTGCAAATAAAATGCTCTTATCCAAATAAGCATTTTGATACAAACTGAAAATAATATAGGCTTCGTTGGAGTTAGGGTCGAAACCATCGTATTGCTCTTGATAATCATCTTCGAGCAAAATTGAAGAGTTTTCACGCTTGGCAACTTCCAGATTCGCTTCCATTTTATGCATACCCAGTACATAAGTTTCAGTGCCCATTGGCTGCCCTTCATCCGAGGAATTGCAGTGAATGGAGATAAAAAGGTCGGCTTTGGCTTTATTAGCAATGTTAGCACGTTCATGCAGCTCTATGAATTCATCCTTATCGCGGGTGTAGATAACTTGAATACTCGGAAAATTATCCTTGATTCTACGGCCCAATTTGAGCGCAATGGCGAGGGTATTCTTTTTCTCCATACCTTCGTCCGATTCGCAGCCAGAATCGTGACCGCCATGTCCGGCATCAATGACAACTTTTTTTATTCGATATTCTTTGCTCTCGTTTTCGTCGGAGAGTGTAACTTTGCCGCCGTCCGTTAAATTTTCGTTAAAACCGGCGTTATGCGTTTTTGCAAGCGGCAAAAGAAGAAGAATTGGCGTTAGGAGTAATGTTAAAAACCTCATTAATATGTTTCTAATTTTAAAAAAATTCATGGCGTTTTGGAATTAAAAGATTTTCACAAAATTAATATAAATTCAACCTTGAAAGCAAAGGTAATATACTTTTTTATCATTTTTACTGCGTGGGCGACCTGTTCAAATGCGCAGATCCCTGATTCTATTTTAAAAAAACAAAAACCACCTCAACTTAATACTACTTCTTACCCTGATTCAATCGCAAAACGCATAGCCAAGCAGCAGCGCGATACGCCCGATGTCATCCAAACCACCATCGTTTACTCGAAAGATACCCTCGATGCTATCGTGGATTACGGCAGTAAGGACTCTATGATTTTTGATAATGTGCTTAACCTTGTCCATCTTTATGGGGCCGCATATGTGAATTATAAAACCTTGAAACTCACCGCAGCCTATATTGTCATTGATTTAAAAAACAACATCGCTAATGCTAAACCTCTTCCCGATTCAGTCGGTAAACTGAAGGGGTTACCTAATTTTAAAGATGAGAGCCAAGAGTTTACTGCTGGTGAAATGAGGTACAACTTCCGTACCCAAAAGGGTGTCGTGAAGGAGGTGACCACCAAGTACAACGACGCTTATGTGCATGGCGGCTTATCTAAATTTGTTTCGAGCAAAGGCGATACGACGAAAACAGGGGACTCTTCAAAAAGAGATGATATTGCCTACAGTACCGACGCTATTTTCACTACTTGCAACGCTGACCATCCGCATTTCGGAATTCATAGTACAAAACAGAAGGTCATTCCGAATAAATTGATAATTGTGGGACCCTCTAATTTGGTCATTGGAGATATTCCAACGCCTTTGTGGTTGCCGTTCGCTGCATTTCCTTTGTCAAAAGGTAAGCAAACTGGTTTGATATTTCCAAGAGATTATGAGTATAATCAAGTTTATGGCTTTGGATTGCGGAATTTAGGTTGGTATTTTCCTTTGGGTGATACTCGGGATTTGACCTTGCAAGGCGACATTTATGTGCGGGGGACTTGGGGTTTGAGGGCGCATTCCAACTACATTAAAACATATAAATACACAGGTAATTTTGAATTAGGTTACGATAGCAGAATCAATGAAGATGCCAAAGCCAATATTAATCGCACGCCTTCTTGGAAAGTAAGTTGGCAACATTCACAGGATCAGAGAGCCAATCCACTCTTCACTTTTAATGCCAGCGTCAATTTGCAGGGTAGTAAAAGTAAAGAATATGCTAACTATCAAAGCAGTACCTATAACGATTTTAAAAGTGCCACGACCAGTACTATTACATCAAATGTCGGTTTTACAAAGACTTTTCCCGGCAAGCCTTACTCATTAACAGGCGGCGCGAATGTCTCGCAAAATACAGCTACTCGCCTCATGACTATCAGCTTACCGAGTTTGGATTTTAGGGTGCAAACCTTGTTTCCATTTAAAAATAACAAACGAGTCGGTAATGAAAAATGGTATGAAAAAGTGTCGCTTCAATATGCTTCAAGCCTTCAAAATCGAGTGGAAACGCAGGATTCAGCCCTTTTTACTAAAAAAATATTAGAGAATTTAAATTTTGGAATAAAACATGAACTCAGTTCAAATGTCAATTTTAATCTTTTTAAATATTTCAATTTATCCCCTTCAGTCAGTTACACTGAAGCATGGTATTTAAGACAATTTCGTAAATCATTCAATCCGGATAGTTTTCTCCTTAGAAGAGATACTCTTTACAATGTAGATAGTTCAGATTTTACACTCCGCAACGACACCTTATTATATGGAAAAGTAGATACTATTAGAAAAAATGGCTTTTATCGAGTGCCTCAAATTTCAATGGGTGCGAGTCTTTCTACACGGGTTTTTGGAACCTTGCAGTTTGGAAAAGGTTGGTTACGAGCCATTAGGCATACCATGACACCCAGTATTGGCTTTAATTATTCGCCAAATTATCGCCGTTATGAAGATAGTATTCAGACTGATGTGCGCAATCCCTTCCGACAGGTTTATAATTTGTATCAAAATGCCATATTTGGCGCGCCATCGACGGGCGGCACGCAAGCAGCCCTCACCTACTCGTTGACGAATCTTTTTGAAGCAAAAACTTTTAGTAGAAAAGATTCGACCTTCAAAAAAGTGAAAATATTGGAGAATGTGAGTATTGCAGGTAGTTATAATTTTGTTGCTGATTCGTTCAAATTCAGCCAAATAGCCATAGGCACAGGTACTAATTTCTTCAAAGGATTGACAACTCTCAGTGTCAGTATTTTACTCGACCCTTACGGTAAAGACTCTCGAGGCAATCGAGTGAAAGAGTTTGCACTCAAAAGCAATGGGAAACTTGTCAACTTGGTTAATGCTATGCTCAGCCTCAATTCAACACTCAGTATTGGCGATATTAGACGCTTATTTGAGAGAAGCGAAAATTCAGATGGCACTAATACAACTAGCACAACGGTGAAAAAGCCTGTTAAAAAGAAAGGAGAGGAATCATTAGCAGACTTGCTTGAAAGTTTTAGATTGTCCCATAATTTTACAGTCAGCCGCACCACTATGAATGGGAGAGACACCACCCAATTCCAAAATGCTCTTTATACTTCTGGCAACATACCCCTCAGTAAAAAGTGGCGTATCACCGTCGGAAACATCGGCTACGACTTCACGAGCAAGCGCATGACTTACCCCGATTTCGGTTTTTTCCGCGACCTTCATTGTTGGGAAATGGGTGTGAATTGGCAACCAACGCGCGGCACTTTTAGCTTCTTCTTAAGAGTGAAACCAGGCACACTCGACTTCCTTAAAATACCTTATAGTAAACAATATCCTGACAGGTTTTGATATTGAGACGATAGACTGTTAGATATTAGACAATAGACCGTTAAGATATTGATTTTCAATACTTTAACGGTCTATTGTCTAATATCTAACAGTCTATCGTCTCCTTAATTCCGCATCTGTTTATCATGCTTTTGCTTGGCAATTTTACGGCTGGCTTTATTTTGTTTATGTTCAAGTCTAATGCGTTCTTCGGGTGTAACTTCGCCATCGGCTTTGGCTTTAGCTTCTGTTTTTTTGATATTCCGTTGTTGTTGGCGTAAGCGCGCCGCTTCTACTTTAGTCAATTCACCATCTTTCACGCCGTCTTTGATGCGTTCTTTTTGGTTTTTCTCACGTGCATCTACAACGGGCGTATTTTGAGCATTTGAAGCAAGGGTAAGACCCATGACGAAGAGAGCGGCTAACATGATTTTCTTTTTCATAATCATTGAGAATTTTGATTTAATTAAAAAATTGGATTTAATTTTAAACGATATACCCAATAGACTTGGGCTGTACATAAACGTTTAATCATCGTTTATTTTTTAAGAAATTATTAACAAAAAATGCCATTGATATATATTAATTGTCACTGCGAGCAGAGCATTTTAGGAGGTGCTGATTGTTATAAAATATTAATAATCAACACTTTAACTTTTCAAAACTCTTTCAATAACATTCACAATTGCCGATTTATTGATAACGCCATAAATATGCGGGAAAAGCAAACCATTGCGAGAGGATTCAATGACCAATTTTGAGGTCAATACTGAGGGGTTTATTTCAAGCAGCAGTATTTTGTCTATACCTTTAAAATAAATACTCAATGTATTATCTACTTCTCCCAAATAACTACAATGTATGAACCCCTCAGTATGAAGGCTCTCCGCTTCACAATAATCGAGGTCTTCAAATTTTTCCCAAACTGAGGGTGTTGTAATGTGGTAGAAATTCATGATTTTAAATTTTTGTAAAAATAATTAATCTTCAGTATTTTAATACACCTGCTCAAAATTGTCAACAATGAAATAGGTTTAAATAAAAAAAGCTTTATTAAAATCATGGACTTTTAATAAAGCTTTTTTTTGAAATAACTGGTTTTTGTATTCTAATTAATTGATTATCAATCAATTGGGATTTAAACATATATAATTTT
>JAYTON010000656.1:0-1503 GCA_043747725.1 Saprospiraceae bacterium | reverse complement strand
ACGCCCAATAATATGATGGCACCACCGCCTAAGCCTAAACTTTTTATTTTATCCCACATGATTTTTTATATTTTTAAGAAGAAAAATCTTCAATTTTTTGTTTTAAAATTATTTTTTAAACTCCTGTACGCTCGTGATGCGTGGGTTGCTTTCGTCAGCTTTTCTAAGGAAAACTGCTTCATAATACTCTCCTTTTGTCCATTTATCAACAAAAGCATCATAATTTTTATTGCCCGGATTGCCTGACTGACCGCCCGGATAGACCACATAAGCCTTGGGTGTATCGCCCAACTCGACTATCATCCGCCATGAAGGACCGTGATCTTTTTTGATGGCATTTATGGCTTTTCCATAACCCCCATTGGTAATATGATAACGACCCATGCCAGGTATCATAGAAATATGAGGGATGTCGGTATCTTTATAATGCATCCAATTGAGGACAGGCTCTTTCGGAAATTTTGTACTCATTTCTGTTTGCAATGCCACGAGATTAGTAGCCATTTTTTTAAAAGAAGTGGTCACAATGTCTTTCGCTGTTTCTTTTTTATCAGCAGTGGCTACTACATCGAAAAATTTACTCGTCGGTTCATCGCGGAGTAAGAAAACCGTCCGCCAGTTTTTGGGTTTAGCAATATTTACAGCATTTTTATTGGTGCTTACCTCATCCCAAGTAGCTTCATAAAAAGCATTAAACCATTCTTCAAAATAAATAGGGGCGACTTTATCGGCATCATAATAATAATTCCAACCTTTTAAAGCTGTCAACAAACCTTTCTCTGTTTCATTCAGAGCTGTTGTGTCAAGATTTTTTATCATATTAGGCAAGGCTTCTTCTGCCATAAGGCTATAGTTATTAGTCTGCATTTTCATCATATCGTGTACTGTAAAAGTATCGGATTTTGACAAAAATTGATTGACAATACGCCCGCGATAGGGTTCAAAATTCTCAGAATTGTAGAAAAACGGGTAGCTTGGATCAGTAGATTGTTGGTTAGCTGATGATACAAACCCGCGCGCAGGATTGCGATATTGTGGATTCATTTCTTTCGGAATAAAGCCTTGCCAAGCATTCGCAGAGTTAGAACCATCTTGCAAAAAGCGCCCTTGCCCTTTCGTTTTTTTAGGGAAAATACCCATCACTTTCAAAGCAATATCACCATCTTTACAAGCAAAAGCGAAGTTTTGAGCAGGCACATTGAAATCATTTATAGCTTCCGCATATTCATCATAATTCTTTGCTTTATTGAGTTTCACAAAGGTTTTGATAGATGATTCTGTTACGATGTTGGCGAGCCAATGAAATGCCATATTGGCTTGCGGCATCGTATCATTTTCATAAACTACAGGTCCCCAAAAGGTATATTTGACAGTATCATAAATGGTAGGCAAACCCTTAATTTTTATTTCTTCAATGCGCGTTTCTACTTTTTTAGCAGCGCCATCGAGCATATATTCTGCCTTAGAATTGTCTTTCCATTTGATAGAATACCAATCGGCAAC
>JAYTON010000655.1:0-4856 GCA_043747725.1 Saprospiraceae bacterium | reverse complement strand
TGACCAGTTAAAACATAGTAGTCTTTGTTAGCTGCCCTAAAAGCAAGAGACAGTTCGATTGCTAAGTTAGTGCTAATAATATTGTGAGGGGTTCTTGCCATAGGTAGTTTTGTTATGATGCCATCGTAATATTCGTGTAGTTCTTCTGAGCGTTCTTCGCGACGCAAGTATTCCGCAAGCGTATAGCGGCGTGGTTCTTTCTCAGGTTTTAGAACTGCTAATGGATTTATAGCAATATTGGAATCGTTATACATGATTGATATTTTTTACAAATTTAAACCAATTAAATCATTTCCCAAAAAGAAAATGTCCAAGCTTTTGACGGCTCGGACATTTTTTATAAGTCGTTGATAATCAACATTTTACTTCACTTCTTCGTAAGTCGCATCTTCCACAGTGCTGTCGCTTCCTTTGTTATTGCTATCGCCATTGGATGATGCCCCCTCAGTATTTTCAGCCGTCGCTTCACCACCTTGAGTGGCATTGTACATATCTTGGCTGGCAGCTTGCCATGCAGCATTGAGGTTCGCCATAGCAGTATCAACAAGGGCTTCGTCTTGTGCTTGGTGCGCTGATTTGAGTTCAGCCAAAGCGGTTTCGATAGCACCTTTTTTATCTGCTGGAATTTTATCGCTGTATTCTTTAAGCTGTTTTTCAGTTTGGAATACAAGGCTGTCGGCTTGGTTGAGCTTTTCAGCTTTTTCACGTGTTTTGCGGTCAGCGTCAGCGTTGACTTCTGCTTCTTGCTTCATACGGGCGATTTCTTCTTTGCTCAAACCTGTACCCGCTTCAACGCGGATGCTTTGCTGCTTGCCAGTGCCTTTATCTTTCGCTGATACGTGCAAAATACCGTTAGCATCCATATCAAAAGTCACCTCGATTTGAGGAACACCTCTTGGAGACGGCATAATATCGCCTAAGATAAAACGACCTACCGTGCGATTATCTCGCGCCATCGGACGCTCACCTTGTAGGATATGAATCTCTACGCTCGGTTGATTGTCAGCAGCCGTTGAGTATATTTTAGATTTTTTAGATGGAATGGTTGTGTTGGCTTCAATCACCACGTCGTACATACCGCCCATGACTTCAATACCCATTGACAATGGCGTCACGTCCAACAAAAGCACGTCTTTCACATCACCTGTCAATACACCGCCTTGAATAGCTGCCCCAATTGCTACAACTTCGTCTGGATTTACACTCTTATTCGGTTTTTTACCGAAAAACTCTTCAACAACTTGCTGAATTTTAGGAATACGGGTAGAACCACCCACTAAGATAATTTCATCAATATCAGCAGCTTTCAAACCCGCATCTTTCAATGCCAAACGGCAAGGCTCTAATGTGCGTTGAACGAGTGCATCCGCTAAACTTTCAAATTTAGCCCGAGACAATTTAGTGACTAAGTGACGTGGAACATTGTCCACAACGGTCACATAAGGCAAGTTGATTTCTGTTTCTTGAGAGTTTGAAAGCTCAATTTTAGCGCGTTCAGCCGCATCTTTCAAACGTTGAAGTGCCATAGGGTCTTTGCGAAGATCCATCCCTTCTTGTTTTTTGAATTCATCCGCCAACCAGTCAATAATTACGTGGTCGAAATCATCGCCGCCTAAATGCGTATCGCCATTAGTAGATTTTACTTCAAAAACACCGCCGCCGAGTTCCAAAACTGAAATATCGAATGTACCACCGCCAAGGTCATACACCGCTATTTTCATATCTTTTGTCCGCTTATCCAAGCCATAAGCCAATGCCGCCGCAGTCGGCTCGTTGATAATACGACGCACTACTAAACCGGCAATTTCGCCCGCCTCTTTAGTCGCTTGACGTTGAGAGTCGTTGAAATATGCTGGAACAGTAATCACCGCCTCCGTCACGCCTTGACCTAAGAAGTCTTCAGCAATTTTTTTCATTTTCTGCAACACCATTGCAGATATTTCTTGCGCAGTATAATCGCGATCATCAATAGCCACCCGTACAGTGTCGTTATCGCCTTTCACTACCTTATATGATGCCCGCTCAACTTCATGGTGGCTCACCAATTCGCTGTAGCGTTGTCCCATAAAACGTTTGATTGACGCCACCGTTTTAGCTGGGTTTGTAATTGCCTGACGCTTGGCTGGTGCGCCAACTTTACGTTCGCCATTCGGCATAAAGGCAACTACTGAGGGGGTCGTGCGACCACCTTCGTCATTCTCAATAACACGCGGTTCGCTGCCTTCCATCACAGCGACGCAAGAGTTGGTTGTTCCTAAGTCAATACCAATAATTTTTGCCATAAGTCTTATATTTTTATTTATAGGTTTTTAATTTTCTTTAATTAATCTAATAGTTTTCATCAAATGAAGTGCCACCAGACCAAATCTGCCAATTTGCCCTTTTTGAATGACATTTTGTAGAAAGAGGTGATTATATTGGCATATTGATAAATAAAAGAACTGACGAAATGGCAGTTTTTTAAACATAAGTGATGGGTAATAAGTAATGAGAGGGAAATCGCCGAGCGATTGAATATGAATAACCTTCGATGCAATCGGAGGGCGTAAAGTGAGTTGGTTGCCATAACCGCAAAGCGGTTGAATGTCTAAAGTTTCTAATAATTGACTTTTTTATATTCAACTGCTCCGCCTGATTACCTACAATAAAATATTGTTTTTATCTATCGAAGTTTTATTATCTTTGATAAAATCTAAGAAATCTATTTATTGGCATTCAACTATTGATAATTAACAAACTATGAAAAGAATACTCCTTGCCATCCTTTTGCTTAATGCTTCTATATCTATTGCTTTTGCTCAAAAAGTAACCGTTTCAGGAAAGATTACGAATGTTACAACTAATGAACCGCTTGTTCAAGCCACTGTTAAAATCGGTGAAAAAGCTACTGTCACTGATATAAATGGGCAGTACAATTTGGAACTTGATAAAGCAGGCAATTATAATGTGCTTGTTAGCTATATTGGTTTTGAGAATTTAGAGAAAAATGTCCAAATTACTGAGGGGGGTGACTCCAACCTCAATTTTGCCCTTAATGAAGGCAATACCCTCCTACAAACCACGACCGTCACCGCAGGTAAATATGAAAAAGCACTGAGCGAAGTAACGGTGTCATTAGATGTCATCAAACCACAAATGATTGAGAATGTGAACACTCGTAGGGTGGATGATGTACTTCAAAAAGTGCCAGGAGTAAACATTGTAGATGGGCAAGCGAATATTCGAGGTGGTTCAGGCTGGAGTTATGGTGCAGGGAGCCGAGTTTTGCTTTTAGTGGATGATATTCCAGCTTTGCAACCTGACGCAGGTTTTCCGAACTGGAAAGATATTGCTGTTGAAAATATAGAACAAATTGAGGTAGTCAAAGGCGCGGCATCAGCCCTTTATGGTTCGGCTGCAATGAATGGTATCATCAATATACGGACAGGTTTTGCTAAAGAAAAAGCTGAAACGAAATTCACTACGCAGTCCGCTTTTTATCTCACTCCTAAAGATGCTAAAAAGAAATGGTGGGATAAAACACCCTACGAAGCCACCGCCAGTTTGAGTCACAAACAGAAATACGGTAAACTTGATTTCGTCGGCACCCTCTTTTACTACAATTTTAGCAGCTACAACAAGGGTTGGTACGACAAATTTGGACGTTTTACAACGGCTATGCGCTATCGCATCACTGACCGCTTGAGCATTGGCGTCAATGCGAACGTGAATACAGGGGCGGGTCAAAATTATTTTTATTGGCTCAATGAAACAAGCGGCGCTTACATCGGCAACGCGTCAGCTTATAGCAGCTCTCAAAAAACGCGCTTTACAATTGATCCATATTTGAGTTATTTCGATAAAAGCGGTAATCGACATAAGATATTGACCCGTTTTTTCAGTATTGACAATCAATTAAGTAATAATCAATCCAATAAATCTCAGCTATATTACGGAGAGTATCAGTTTCAACGGCAAATAAATCACCTCGTTTTTACAGCAGGACTTGTCGGAATGGGCTCTGGTATTAATGCTAAATTATACGGTGACACCACTTATAAATCATTCAACATCGCTGCTTATGCACAATCTGATTTGAAATTTGGGCGATTGAATATCTCGGCAGGGGTTCGGTATGAGAAAAACACCATTCATGGACCTAAAGTGGTCAGATATACGCCGTTTTTGAGCGAATCAGTGCCTAATAATGGTGTGCTGGAGGAATCCAAACCCGTTTTTCGATTGGGCGTGAATTATCAGATAGCAGATTACACGTACCTGCGCGCTTCATGGGGGCAAGGCTATCGCTTCCCAACAGTCGCTGAAATGTTTATTTCGACCAATGCAGGAGGCATTCCAGTCATTCCCAATCCATTCCTCACGTCTGAGAGTGGATGGACAGGCGAAGTGGCTGTGAAGCAAGGCTTTAAGCTCGGCGGTTTGCAGAGTTTTGTGGATGCCGCATTATTTCAGTCGGAATATAAAAACATGATGGAATTTCAAGGCAGCACCAAAACCATTGGCTTTCAATCTCAAAATGTGGGCAATACCATCATCAAAGGCTATGAAGTGAGCGTAGCAGGACAGGGAAAAATTGGCAGCGTGACCCCCTCAGTATTAATCGGCTACACATATATAGATCCAAAGTACAAAGATTTCACACCGGCTGTCAGATCCAATTCAACAGCTGACTTTAATATATTGAAATATCGATTCAAGCATAATTTTAAATTCGATGCTGAATTAGCGTTTGATAAATTTTCATTCGGTGGTGCTGTTTTGTACAACAGTGAAATGCAAGCGGTGGATAGGATTCTCGAAATACTGACGGGTGTCAAAGCCTATCGTGCAGCCAATCATCATGGGTTTAAAACAGT
>JAYTON010000654.1:0-4725 GCA_043747725.1 Saprospiraceae bacterium | reverse complement strand
ACATCTCGCAGAAACTAAGCAACAAGTTACGCGCTTGGAAGAGGTTTTTAATTCTATTGGAGAAAAAGCGGAAGCCAAAACCTGCGAGGCAATGGTGGGCTTGACAAAAGAGGCTGAGGAAATAATGAAAAATACCGAAAAAGGTATGGTTCGCGATGCGGGCATTATTTCAGCAGGTCAAAAAGTGGAGCATTACGAAATTGCTACTTACGGTACACTTTGCGCTTTTGCTAAAACATTAGGTGAAAACGAAGCAGCTACCCTATTGCAGGAAACGCTCAATGAGGAAAAAGGAGCTGATGAAAAATTGACTGATATAGCTGAGTCATTCATTAACTCGGAGGCTGTGAACAATTAAATTGAATAACTATTTTACATGAAAAAGTTGCCTTCATAACACTATACTTAAAATTTTTATTAACCAAATTATAAACTTTAAAATTAATAATCATGGAAAATAATAAAGATAACCAAGGCACTACCGCTTCAAAAAGAGATGAAAAAACAGTTCATCCTTCAAATAATTCTGATAGAGATTTTGTCAATCAAACAGGAAAATCTCAGAATTCAGGCAACGACTCAGATTATTTGAAAGATCCCAATAGCAAAGCCAAGCCTGAAAATTTAGCAGAGGGGTCTGAATTTTTAAACGATAGCATTGCACAAAATAATGCATCTGATGAGAAGGAAGCCGATACTCAGGAATTTTACAATCAAGGCAATGAAGGCAGCCAAAACAAAATGGATAAAGCACCTAAATCTTACGACTATATAGACCCGCAAGATCAACGGAGCAGAAATAACTCTTCCGATGCAGATGATGACGACACTCAAGACCCTCGCGGTAAAGTGAAATCCACTATGATAGATGAAGAGGACAATGAAGATTCTGCGGACTTAGAAGAGCTTCAAGTTAGAAGAAATACATAAACTATTTTGCCAAAATGGTTGAGGCGATGCCCCCTATCCCCTCAGTATTTTGATGTATTGCATTGATATTCAATACTTTAGAAGACTATCGTCTCAACCAATTTTGAATAAACCAATAATTAATATCTTTTAAGATTTAAAATCATGGCAAAAAATAAAGCTTCAATCCTTGAAACTGATAATGCAAAAATTAATGACCTTGCTCAAAACACTGAAAGCGGGCAAGGCGAATTTTTGACAACCAATCATGGCTTGCGCATTAATGACGATCAAAACTCATTAAAAGCAGGCGATCGTGGCTCAACGTTGCTTGAAGATTTTCATCTACGTGAGAAAATTACACACTTTGATCACGAGAGGATTCCCGAGCGAATTGTACATGCAAGAGGCAGTGCGGCACATGGATATTTTGAATTGACTCAATCTTTATCGAAATATACCAAAGCCAAATTTTTACAAAATGTAGGTCAACAAACACCTGTATTTGTAAGATTTAGTACTGTGGCAGGTTCGCGCGGGTCAACGGATTTGGCTCGTGATGTGAGGGGTTTTGCCGTTAAATTTTATACAGAAGAAGGCAATTTTGATTTAGTAGGCAATAATATACCCGTTTTCTTTATTCAGGATGCGCTCAAATTCCCTGACCTTATTCATGCCGTTAAGCCTGAGCCGCATCATGAAATGCCTCAAGCAGGCTCTGCTCACGATACTTTTTGGGATTTTATTTCGCTCATGCCCGAGAGTATGCACATGATAATGTGGGCAATGAGCGACCGCGCAATTCCGCGCAGTTTGCGCATGATGGAAGGTTTTGGCATTCATACTTTTCGATTGGTGAATGAAAATAATGAGTCTGTTTTTGTTAAATTTCACTGGAAACCAGTTTTAGGTGTTCACTCCGTTACGTGGGATGAAGCGCAAAAGATTTCGGGTAAAGATTCTGATTTCCATAGAAGAGATTTATGGGAAGCCATTGAAAGTGGCAATTTTCCTGAATGGCAATTTGGTGTACAGATAGTCGCTGAAGCAGATGAGCATAAATATGGTTTTGATTTATTAGACCCGACGAAGCTCATTCCTGAAGAACTGGTGCCGGTGCAAATTATTGGTAAAATGGTATTGAATCGTAATCCAGATAACTTTTTTGCCGAAACAGAGCAGGTGGCTTTTCATCCGGGTCATATAGTGTCAGGTATTGATTTTAGCAACGACCCCCTGTTGCAAGGTCGTCTATTTTCCTACACCGATACTCAGTTGAGCCGTCTGGGTGGACCTAATTTTCATGAAATACCTATCAATCGCCCCATTGCCCCTGTGCATAACAACCAGCGAGATGGGCATATGCGACAAACAATTAATAAAGGGCAATCGAGTTACAATCCAAACACAACTGGCAGTGGCTGTCCTTTCCAAGCAAAGGCTATTGATGGTGGCTTTGTATCTTATAACGAGCGCATAGATGCTCGAAAAATACGCGCTCGGAGTCAAAGCTTTTTTGACCATTTTAGCCAAGCTACCCTATTTTACAATAGTCAAAGTGAGGCTGAAAAAAATCATATTGTCAGTGCTTTGCGATTTGAATTAGGTAAGCTTGAAAGAGAAGACATTCGTGTACGAGTAGTTGGCATGCTGACTCAAATTGATAAATCTTTGGCCGAAAAAGTAGCAAAGGGTTTAGGCATAACTGTTCTTGGCGAGCCTGAACAGCCGATGAATTTGAGCATCCCTGCCGATGGCAATCCCGATAATTTTCAACCCATAAAAGTGAAATCTTCTTTGCAAAGTTCCAAACCACTCAGTATGGCGAACACTGTAAAAGATACTATAAAAACTCGATGCATTGCTATATTGGCAGCTGATGGTGTGAATAGTGGCTCTTTGAATACCATGAAAAAAGCACTTGAAGGCGCAGGTGCACAAACTAAAATTATTGCTCCACATTTGGGGTTCATTGCGGCGGCTGATGGTAGCAAAGTGAAAGTAGATCAAAGTTTTTTAACGGCTGCTTCGGTGTTATTCGATGCCGTTTATGTGCCCGATGGTGAGAAAAGCGTAGCTACTCTTCTACAAGAATTTGCTGCTATTGAATTCATCAATGAAGCATATAAGCATTGCAAAGCCGTTGCTGCTGATGGCTCAGGTAGTCAGTTGATCGATAAAATAGATGCTGCCTTAAAGAAAAAAGATGACAATCATGCCGATAAAAATAAAAAAGGTAATGGTGTTGTCATGAATGGGGATTCAAAAGAATTTATCAATGCCATTGCACAACATCGTTTTTGGGAGCGTGAGAAAATGTTGTAATTGTATAATAGAAACTCATTTTAAACAAGAAAAGATTAAATCATGAATTTGTACCCCCTCAGTATTTGGTGTATAAATCATGTCAAAATATGAAATTCTGTTCGGTAGTAGGTTGATCGATTTGTCAGGTTGGCTAAACGGCATCAGAGACATAGAAGTTTTCCAACCTTCTATCTATGACCAACGAAATGGTATTCGAGTCTGTTCCCCGTTGATTGGTTAACTTATAAAAACAAACTGCTGAACGGAATTTCTTTTTACTTTTTTGATAAGTCATTGATTTTTAATGACTTATATACATTGACAGCGTACAATAATTCTAATAAAGATATTTATAATTTAACATAAAAATTAAGCATAACGATTAAAATTTTTAAAAAATGAAAAAAGTATTTTCAATGTTCTCACTAATTCTCTTAGTGGGATTAGGGGATTTATCCGCACAGGAAACGACAAAGTCCAAGCAAAACAATTCAATGCAAAGGGATTCAAGTATTGCAATAGATCCTAATATGCGAATACCAAAGGACATGTCTGCCGACTCTGCTATGCGTATGGGTATTAAAATGCCAATGGACAAAATGTCTATGGACTCTGCAAGACGCATGGGCAGTAGAATGCCAATGGACAAAATGTCTATGGACTCTGCAAGGTACGTCGGTAGCAAATCCCCAATGGGTAGAAATGGTATCATGATGGCTGATTTAAGTACTTGGCCCGAAGCTTCTCGCATGGCGGTGGAAGAAATCACAACTAAATATGGCAATCCTGACGCCTCTACAGATGACGCTGTGGTTTGGATGAACAAAGGAATTTGGAAAAAAATCTCTATTGACAAAAAGGAAACCAAACATAGCTTTCCGATTGAACACACTGATATGATGCAAACGACTATCAATTACAAAGTGCCCGTTGAGAAAATGGATGAACTCGGCAGATTTGATGGTAGCGTTACTTTCGACCGCACACAAGGCACATTGAGCGCGCGTTGCGATAAAGAAGCGAACAATTTCTTAGCCTTGAATTTAGCTTATGATATTATAACAGCTAAGAAAACTGTTGCTCAAGCGCGGTTGGCTTATGCAGATATTATTAAGCAAAAAATGAAGGGACAGAATCCCTTATACTTGCAAAAATTGATTTTCACACCGCAGGAAAAAGCAGCCGACCCCGATATTAATACGACGGGTTTGACCAAAGCGGATGTAATGAAAAGCGTTAAAAAAACCGATTTAAAAAATAATAAGTAGAAGGTTTTTCTTAATTATCTAACAACTATTTCTCAATATATAAAAAATCACCAGTTATGAATTTTATTGAAACAGCACCAAAAGGTTCAAGCAAATCTGTAAAACTGCATTATGCAGATTTAGGAACAGGCAAACCCGTCGTCTTTATACATGGATGGCCCCTCAATCATGAAATGTGGGAACACCAGTTGTCAGAACTGCCCTTTCACAATCTCCGTTGCATCGCTTACGACCGCAGAGG
>JAYTON010000653.1:0-4717 GCA_043747725.1 Saprospiraceae bacterium | reverse complement strand
TGCTCAAAATAAAGATTATGTGGTAATCGATGTGAGAGATGCAGAACGCTATCGCGGTGAAAAAGAGCCCATTGATTTGATTGCAGGGCATATTCCCGGGGCTATCAATATGCCCTTTTCTACAAATTTAGATGCTCAGGGTTTGTTTTTACCCAAAGAAATGCTTGGAAAACAATATGCTCCTCTATTCGACAATCGAACGTCAGATAAAATCATTGTGCATTGTGGGTCGGGTGTAACGGCTTGTCATACCCTTTTGGCGATGGATTACGCAGGTTTTGAGATGCCTAAATTGTATGTTGGGTCATGGGGTGAATGGTCGAGGAATGATAAAGAGATTGGGCTTGGGAGTAAATAGCTTTAATTAGACCCCCTCAGTATTTACGTTTTTTCTTTTGAGATAAATTAAAAACGCGATTTTATTTAAGTCTAAATCTACAAGGAATAGTAAAAAAGCTTTTTAAAGGTTTTTTAGTGCCATATTCGAGTGCCGGTTTCCATTTAGGCATCGTTGAAACAACTCTGATAGCATCAGCATCACATTCTTTGCATAAGCCTTTTATAACTTTAATGTTTGATATGCTACCATCTTCATTGACACAAAAATTGATAAATACATTTCCCTCTACACAAGTAGTTCCATCTTTTGGGTATCTCAAATTATTTTCTAAGTACTTTTGCATCTCAATTTGTCCTCCTGGAAATTCTGCCACTCTATCTCTTTTGTCTGTAACCATGGCACTTTCTTTAGTCTGGCTTAATATTTTTTCATGTATAAGGCTTATAAAAGTTAACAACAAGGCTATTTTAATACCAAAGGCTTTCATTTATTAATTTTCTTTTGATGAGTAAAAACGATGAATAACAATAAGATGCTATTTTTTAATGAATTGGTGTGAAGGTGTCTTGCGCTCTCATTCATACATTATTTTGTCTGAGTACTGAAATAGTCCCAAGTGGCTTTGGCAATGTCTGCTATAATTTTTTCATTTGTATCGGCATCTTCTTTTGAGTTTGTTACAAAAACACTGATAAAAAAATGTTTTCCATTGGGTAAAAACACCATTCCAATATCGTTGACGGCTGCTGTTAAACCTTCTTTATTTGCTCCCGATGAACCTGTCTTATGAGCGACAATAGTGCTTTTGGGTAATTGTCCTTTTAATCTGTTTTTGCCTGTTTCTGTTTCTCTCATTACTTTCCAAATGAAGTCATAACTTTTTTTGGAAAGTAATTTTTTCTTATTGAAATAAAAAGCTGTTAATAATTCGTTTGCAGCTTTTGGCGTCGTCCAATTTTGAAATTGTAAATCCCAATTATTCTGTTGTACTTCTTCATTGAATTTTATGGATACGTTTTGAAAATTATTTTTCATCAAGTAATCTTCAACTACTTGAGGTCCCCCGATGAGCCTTAGCAAAACATCACACCCGACATTGTCACTTTTAGAAACCGTATATTCTATAATTTTTGAAATAGGAAGCGTTGCTCCATTGGGATAATCGTCTCTGATAGGACTATACAGATTTGGTAAAAGGTCTTTTTTAAGAATTTCTATTTTTTGATTGAAAGAAAATTTCCCTTTGTCAATTTGAGATAGGAGGGCTAATGCAATATGAAACTTAAATACACTTTGCAATGGGTAGTGTCTTTCACCATTTATAGACAGAGTGTCTTTCCCATTATTACCAATAATTGAAACGCCAACAACAGCGTTCTTTGTCGAAACGATTTGTTGTATTTTTTGTCGCAATGAATCTGTCGTTTGAGCAGATGTCTGACAAATAATCAATAAAAATAGTAAACCTGTTAAGTGAAATAGTTTTGCCATATTTTTGTTTGCCTTTGAATGTTTTAATAGAAAACAACGCCCCCTCAGTATTTTTGCAGAAAGATAGTTACTAAAATGCTAAAAACTAAAGTAAAGACTATAGAAATTATTTCATAGGAAGATTGATGGGTTGTTTAATGAACCTCCTACACCATCGGGTTGTTTTATTGTTAGAAAAGTTCTTTATCATCATGTAATTCTTTAATTTCAATAATAAAAAATTATTTTAAAATGGAAATAGGCATAGATAGTTTTGCAGCACAGTTTGATAAAAGAACAAATGCCAATGGAACGGAAGCAGATGCTCTATCATTACTGCTCGACAGGATTGAGTTCGCGGATAAAATGGGGCTCGACGTATTCGGCATTGGTGAGCATCACCGCAAAGATTTTCTTGATTCTGCCCCCACATTGATTTTGGCAGCAGCAGCGGCAAGAACAAAACGAATTAAGCTGACAAGCGCGGTGACAGTGTTAAGTGCTGCCGACCCGGTCAGAGTGTTTCAAAATTTTGCCACTTTAGACCTTTTATCTAAGGGCAGGGCGGAAATAGTGGCTGGGCGTGGTTCTTTTGTAGAAGCCTATCCCCTCTTCGGGCTTAACCTACAGGACTATAATGAACTCTTTGAAGAAAAGCTTGAATTGCTGCTCAAAATTCGGGATAGTGAATTTGTTACATGGTCGGGCAAGTTCCGCCCGGCTATGAAAAACCAAGCTGTCTATCCAAGACCTCTACAAAATCATTTGCCCATATGGCGAGGTGTGGGCGGCACACCTGAATCATTTGTCAAAGCCGGCTTGATGGGTTTGCCCTTAATGGTAGCCATTATTGGCGGCGAAACCCATCGCTTTCGTCCCTTAGTTGATTTGTACAGAAAGGCAGGAGAACATGCTGGTCATAAGCCTGAGCAACTTATCGTCGGGATGCATGCTTTTGGTTATGTTGCCGAAACCACGCAGCAAGCCCAAGATGAAATGTGGGAAGGCTATACAGTAGCCATGTCAACCATCGCTAAAGAAAGAGGCATGCCGCCCGCAACAAGATCAAGTTTTAATGCACAGGCGAGTCCACTTGGTGCTTTTATGGTCGGCAGCCCAGAAGTCGTGGCAGAAAAAATAATCCGCCACAGTCAAGCCCTTGGAGGACTGAGTAGAGTGACATTTCAAATGGATACCGCCAGCTCTTCGCACAACCAACTCATGAAGTCTATTGAACTCATCGGCGCACGGGTCATACCTGCGGTGAAAGAAAAATTATCTGTACCCATTTCGTAATATTGCTTTAAAAAAGACCGATATTCATCTTGAAACGTTTTCTGACGATGGTGTTTATGTTAATTAGAAATGTCCTTTTTTTTCAGCATGGGTATTGCCGACTTTCGATTTTCCGTTTGAAGAAAGTAATTCCATAATGGGTCTCCAATCATCATCATGTGTTGACATTTTCCAAACTGCATTATGAGTTTTTTGTCCCTCCTGCAAATCTTTTCCAATAACGATGCTCAATTCATTTGCTTTACCACTCCTTATTGCGGATTCAACAGCTTGTCGCAAGTAATTAAATGAAATGTGATGATCTTTACTCAAATATACATTCACCAAAGACAATGTGTAAAGTGCCATGTAATCATCAACATTTTTAGAGAGATCTTCCTCTGATTGGGTTTTGATTTCTGTCAAACCTGCTGTATTGCTTTTATTTTCTTCTACTCTTATAGATGTTTTTCTATTCGAAGTTGCTTTCAATTCCGGGTGATAAAGAATTACAATTTTGGTTGGCTTGCTTTCAGCAATATACTTTGACATGGCAATCTGTATGTCATTTGTTGAAGTATATACGACTTTACCCTCTAATTTGAGATTGTCATTAGATGACATAATGAAATAATTTGGTTTATTGAGAGCGTTTTTGAGCACCTCTGCAATATCCACACCTCCCTTTTTTGAAGACACTAACAAGCTATCAACAAGGTTGTTCTCAAAGTATTCGCCATGTTTTTTAATGACAAAAGCAATTTTTTTATCATTCCCGGTTTTGTCTAAATAGTTAATTGTAAATTCTTTATTTAAGTCAAGCCTTTTAATATGTAAAGGATAAAGCGCACAGGTAGCTCCGTGGTTTCCTATTTTAAGGGGTTGAGAAAGGGTTTGAATATCTTCGGGATATTTTTCTGTTATGGTTTGAGAAGGGTTTTTGAAAAGTTGAATTTCCAATTCAACTTTTTGGGTATCCAATTTTGTATCACCACAAGAAGTAAAGATGAATAAGGCACACCCAAATGTAACAAAGACGATGAGATTGTTAAGTATTTTCATTTCTTTTATATTAATTAAAAGATTCGATATGGACATAAGTCAATACCATATTGATTTGATTATAAATATTTTAAAAAACGGGCAATTATTGATAAATGCCCAGATATCAATGCAAAGCTAAACAAAAAAAGTCCCCTAAAATACCCTTTTAGGGGACTTTTTAAGGAAGATACTGAGGGGTAATATTTGTTGAACATAGTCATACTGGCTCAGTAATCCCAGCGCAAGCCCGTATTATAGAAAACGCGGATTTACAACACTCTTAACATCTTGAAAAGGTACAAAGAGTTCGATTTCACCCATTGTATAAGCCGCTATTTCGTAAGGATTGTAAAGAAAAAGAATGCCTTTAGGCGTGATACAAAAATTGTTAGTAGATTCAATCGAATTACCAAACAGATTATTGGATAGCGGCTCATTCGGTTTTATATTGAATTGCCGCCGTACAGCATTGGCTAATGCTTTATTGATGGTTTTTTCATATTTCGGAAGGAAAACATCATTCAGAGTCAAAGCTTTTTTTTGCGCTAAATCGTAGGTGGCTAAGGTCGTGGAATGATTGCCGTGCGC
>JAYTON010000652.1:0-4330 GCA_043747725.1 Saprospiraceae bacterium | reverse complement strand
GCAGCCACCACCAATGACCAAGTAGCGATGCAGTATGATTTTCATAAAATCTACGCGTCCGTATTGCAAAACTGGTTTTGTGTACCACAAGCAGATGCACAGACTGTCTTAGGCGACACGGCTCTATCATTGAACACTTTTAATGGCAGTTGTAGTAGTAATATTTTACCGGTTGAATTTACCAAATTTTCAGTTGAAAAGGCTAATACGGTGGATGCTCATATCGAGTGGGCAACCGCCAATGAAAGTAATACAGCCCGTTATGATATTGAACGCAGTACAGACAGCAAAAGCTTTTCCAAAATAGGCGAAGTAAAAGCGGTGGGTCACTCGCATGAGCCCCTCAAGTATGATTTTTTAGACAAAAACCTACCACTCAGTTCATCACGCGTTTTTTACTATCGCCTAAAAATTATTGACTTAGATAACACATCAACATTTACCGAAACCCGTTCAGTGGTTTTTGATAAAGTAGGAAAAAACATAGTCGCTGATATTTTTCCGAATCCATCGGAAGGAGGCAAATGCCGCTTGATACTGAGGGGAGGGATCGAAGAAGATCTTCTGACCGAAATATCAGTCAGTGACTTATATGGTAAGCAGTTGATACAAGTGTCAGAGTATCTAAAGTTTGACACCACATTTGAACTTAACTTGGGTGAATTAGGCGTATCGGGTATTTATTTTGTCACAATAAGAAATGGTACAAGTCGGTTGGTTCAAAAATTAGTCATCCAATAAATAAAAGCGCATTTTACGCACTCTTTCTTGCTTCGCTCGAAAGAGTGCGTTTCTATTTTGCCAAAGTAGAATCAGTAACAGATATTACTCAACTTTCAAAATAATTTTGAAAAACTTGTGCTGAAATAGAAAACGGTGGTGATACCCCCTCAGTATCATCACCGTTTCTTTGAATTTTATGCTTTCTCGTTTACATTATCCGACCCCTCAGTTCTCGCGTACCTCGCAATGACATTTTTTTACTCTATGTGGTCAAAGAGACCACAGAATAGACACACGCAGTCAGATCTCCATCGTTTTTTATAGAACATTTTTTGGTTTGGTTTTACGAATAAGCCAAGCCAATGGGGCATAAACAAAAAGTCGGAAGTGTTTCACTTTTTTACTTCTGAAAAATTCAGAAAATAATGAGGATGAACCAATTATTTCAAATAACCACCAAACTTTTATCAATTTCCTTTGAAAAAGCTAATATTCCACCTGTCAGATTTTTCAAATCGGAGAAACCATTTTTATTGAGAATATCCATCGCTTCTCTGCTCCGTGCGCCACTTTTACAATGCAGAATTACTGTTTTATCTTTAGAAATTTTCTTCAAAATGTCTTCCAAATCGGCGTTTTTCTTTAAAATACTGAGGGGTATCAAGATACCGCCCAGATTGGATGCAGCGTATTCATATTCCTCTCGCACGTCAACGAGTTGAAAATCAGTGTGATTGTCCATCATTTTTTTTAATTCCTGTACTGAAATGTCATTTTCATGGGTTGAAGATGGGCTATGAATGCCGCAAAAAATATCGTAATCTATCAAAGCAGTAGGAATCTGTAAATGCGGATTTTTAGAGACTTTCAAAACCCTTGTCGTGAAACTGGCGGCATCGAAAATAAATAATCGCCCTGCCAAAGGCTCTCCTACCCCACTCAAAATTTTTATCACTTCACTCGCTTGCATAGAGCCAATAATACCGGGTAAAACACCCAAAACACCCCCTTCTGCACAATCGGGAACAAGCCCGGGCGGCGGTGGCGTGGGGAATAAATCGCGGTATTGAACCCCCCGTTCACCATTTTTATCAGTCAAATTAAAGACAGAAACTTGTCCTTCAAACCTAAAAATAGAAGCGTACACATTCACCTTACCCCTCAGTACAGCAGCATCATTGACGAGGTAGCGCGTCGGAAAATTATCCGTTCCATCTGCCACGACATCGTATAAGTCTATGATTTTCAAGGCATTATCGCTGGTGAATGCAAAAGGATAAGTCTCAATTTGAATATGTGGATTGAGGGCGAGTAAGCGTTTTTTAGCAGCTTCCGCTTTGTATTCACCGACATCTTGCGTGGTGTAAAGTACTTGCCGCTGCAAATTGGAATCATCCACTTTATCAGCGTCAATAATGCCAATCCGACCCACACCCGCCGCCGCTAAATACAATAACAAAGGACAACCTAAGCCGCCCGCCCCTACCACTAAAACGCTGCTCTTTTTGAGCTTTTTCTGTCCTTCTATCCCGAACTCCGGCAGTACGAAATGCCGTGCATAGCGTGCGAGTTCCTCTTTTGAAAAATCCTCCATCATCATAATTTTTTCTCAAAGCAGATACTGCTTTCAACGCCAATATAGGGTTCATAGTTTTCAATCCAATAATAGCCGACTTTTTCATATAAGCGAATGGCTTCCGGTTGATTATTACCCGTTTCTAATAGACTTAATTTAAAACCCTCTTCCTTAGCCCAAGCCTCTAAATTTTCGAGAATCAAGACGCCTATTGCCCGCCCTCTCATTTCAGAATCCACGTACATGCGTTTGATTTCAACAGCGTTTTCAGGCTTTGTCATGGGTTTAAAAGCCCCACAACCAACAGCATTTTCACCATTCAATGCAATGACAACGCGGGCATCTAATGGCAATTTATTAAAATTATCGAAAAAAGCTTGTTCCGTAGGATAGCGTTCCCAAAGTTCTTTATCGAGCTTCTGAATGAGCGTTTTTACTGAGGGGTCATCGGGGGTAGTTCTTTTTATAGAAATCATAAAATAGGCAGGAAGTGTCGCTAATAACGACCATTAGGAAGTAATTTTAGAGGTTTTTTCACGAAATTGGCTAATATTTTCAAGGTCTTGTTCAAAATCAGGTACATCATAGTTCATCGGGATATTGCGTTTCCCCAATTCTTCCCAAAACTCAATACGGGATATTTTTGCAAATTGCGCTGCTTTACCCGCAGAAGCTTTCAATTCACTGTACATAAAAATAGCAAAAGCCAAGCGGATTTCTGTCTCCGTTTTACCGCTTGATGCCAGCATATTTTCAGGAATAATGATTTGTCCCATCTCAATTTTTTTTATCAAAGTTATGCTTTTTATATGTAAAATTCAAGCACCCTCGGTTCTGCCACGTTCCTCGCAGTGACAATTCGTGCCTCGCAATGACATAAGGGCTTATTTTTTATTAAAATTAGCTCTCTGTCCTAAATACAAACCCAAAATTACTAAAGCCGTTCCGACAAAAGTATAAGCTGTAATCGGTTCATCGAGTAAAAAATAGGCGTAAATAAAACCAAATATAGGGCATAAAAACAACCACAAAGCCGCTTTGACCGCATCAATTTTCAACAAATACAACCATAATTGCACTGCTCCAATCGAAACAGGAATCACGAGCCACAAGACTGAACCCCAAAAGTAACCGTCGAAATGATTTTTAGAAATATCGGTTGTAAAAAAGGTCAAAGGCAATAGTAAAATGCCGCCCAGCAAAACCTGCCAGCCATTGATCGCTAAATTTGATAGCTCCCATTTTCTGCTTGAAAAATAGACCGTTCCAACGGAATAAGATACCATACTGAGCAATAAAATAACAATTCCAGACGGCGTAGCGTAGCTTTTTAAAAGCAAAGGATAAGTGGCAATGCCTACACCAATCATGCCCAGAACTAAGCCCAACCAAATATCATTGGAGATTCTTTTTTTTAAATAAAATGCTGATAAAATGCTAATAATCAAGGGATTGGTAGCAATGGATAGCGTACCAATGCCTGCTGCCACACGCTCCATCGCCAAGCCAAATAAGCCGAGGTACAAGGCGACATTCAAAAAGCCATATATGACCAATGGCTTCCATTCGCTTTTTTTCGGCAAACGATACCCACCACCCTCTTGCTTGGATGTTTTGGACACAATAAATGCTCCCGTGAGCATCAATATGCCCGCTATAAAAAAGCGGACATCCGCAATCACGAAAGGCTGCGCGGATTTTAAACCGAATTTAGTGGCAACCGAAGCTGATGCCCAGAGCATGGAGAATAACAAACCGAGTAGAATATTTTTCATAAACGAAGATATAACATGTTAGATATTTTTTTAAAACACATAGGCACATAGGACACATAGTTTAGATTCCTCCTAAATGACAAAAACTATGTGTCCTATGTGCCTATGTGTTTTAAAAAAATATGCGCTACTAACCGCCAATTGTGGTCATACTTTCTGTAACTGCTGCACCCATGAAACGATTTTTTTCAGCCTCATGACCATCTTTTGCTCGATGGTTGAGGGCTTCGATAAAGGCTATTTTCACGTCTTCGTC
>JAYTON010000651.1:0-3014 GCA_043747725.1 Saprospiraceae bacterium | reverse complement strand
GGTTCGAAAAGTATAGCCAATAATCGGGAAAGTGATAAATGGATTTATGACCCGCGTTTGGACAAATCGCAACAATTGGGTAAGGATTATTATGTGGGTAATAATCTGGATTTAGGGCATTTGGTTCGCCGCCTCGACCCTGTTTGGGGTGATGAAGCCTTAGCCGCTAATGCCGATACTTTCCATTTGACTGTGTGTGCACCTCAGCATAAAAATCTCAATCGGATAACTTGGCTCAGTTTAGAGGATTATATCTTGAAAAATACGGAAGTTGAAGGTTTAAAAGTGTCTGTTTTTACGGGACCAGTTTTCACAGACCATGATTTTGCTTATAGAAATGCGCTTTTACCCTTGCAATTTTGGAAAATGGTAGCACTCATCAAGAAAGATAGCACCCCCTCAGTAACAGCCTATCTTTTGAGCCATGAAGACTATTTGAAAGATATGGGCGAACGCGAACTCATTGGTGAAGACGGTTTCGGTGCTTACAAAACGTATCAAATACCCCTCAGTCAATTGGAGGAGATGACCCATCTGAATTTGGAAAACTTAAAAATATATGACCCATTAGCCAATACCCGCTCAATCAGTGCTATTTATTATACTGAAATTGGCGGTGCTTCAAGCATTCAATTATGAGTAAAACAAGCACCTTGTATAAAAAATAGGCAAAACCTTTGATAAGAAATATATTTTCCTTTCTTTTGCTTCTATGAAATTTTATTTGGCAACAACAAGGAACTAACTTTAATAATCAACAACCAAATTTGGTCATTTTAAAAATTTAAACAAATCAATTTATGAGCCTTTTTATTAGAAAACCTCTCGCTCAGATACTTGCCCAAGCTGCTGATAACGAAAAAGGATTGAAACGCACGCTCGGCGCCATGAACTTGGTCGCATTGGGTATCGGCGCTATCATTGGAGCTGGTTTATTTGTTCGGACAGCTGATGCTGCTGCCAAAGCAGCGGGCCCAGCAGTTACCTTATCGTTTATCGTTGCTGCTATTGGTTGCGCATTGGCGGGTTTATGTTATGCTGAATTTGCTTCATCTATTCCCATTTCAGGCAGCGCGTATGCTTATGCGTATGTGACGATGGGCGAATTAGTCGCTTGGATTATCGGTTGGGCTTTAATTATGGAGTATGCTTTAGGGGCAGCTACTGTTTCGATTGCATGGAGTGAATATTTGAATAAATTGCTGGGGGGGGCAATACCCTATGAATGGTGTCATTCGCCGTTTGAACATGATGTCAGTGGCATAGGCGGTATTATGAATGCGCCAGCCTTAGTTATTTTACTATTATTGACGCTATTATTGATTAGAGGTACGCAAGAGTCAGCTTCTGTGAATGCGGTCATTGTGTTTTTAAAAGTATCTATTGTATTGGTTTTTATAGCAGTTGGTTGGGGTTATATCAGGGAGGCTAATCACATTCCTTACATGATTCCAGAAGGTACTCCCGGTCATGAAGGCTTCTTTAAACACGGTTATGGGGGTATTTTAGGGGGTGCAGCCATCGTTTTCTTTGCATTTATTGGTTTTGATGCGGTTTCCACAACTGCCCAAGAAGCCAAAAACCCAGGTAGAGATATGCCGATTGGTATTCTTGGTTCGTTAGCGGTCTGTACAGTTTTATATATATTATTTGCCCACGTACTGACGGGTGTCGCTAATTATACTGAATTTGCAAAAGCGGGTAAAGAAGCCTCCGTAGCGTATGCCATCGAAACCTATATGACAGGCTATCATTGGTTGGCTACATTGGTAACGGTTGCGATATTAGCTGGTTTTTCATCCGTCATATTGGTGATGTTGATGGGTCAGTCGCGCGTATTTTTCTCTATGTCAAGCGATGGTTTAATACCACCCGTATTTGGAGAAGTACATCCTAAATACCGCACACCCTACAAATCCAATTGGATAGTCTTTGCTTTCGTAGGCGCTTTTGCAGCATTCATACCGGGTAGTTTAGCAGGAGATTTGACCTCTTTCGGCACTTTATTAGCCTTTGTTTTAGTGAGCATCGGGGTTCTATTTTTACGTAAAACCGACCCTGATTTGAAACGCCCTTTCCGCACACCGGCTGTCAATATTGTAGCGCCGCTTGGTGCATTGATATGTATCGGTATGATAGTCGCTTTGGATATATTTACGCTTGGAGCTGCTTTTAGCTGGATGGCTTTAGGGCTGGTTGTCTATTTCCTTTATGGTAAAAAGAATAGTAAATTGAGACAATAAATAGTTATGAGTTTTTTAAATCACAACTCATAACTCACAACTAAAAGGCTCTCAAATCTTCATGATTTTGAGAGCCTTTTTATTGTATCTTATTAAAATATGGCTGTCAAACGACTACTTTCTCTCCAACAAAGCCTTTTTAAAATATGTACCCTGCCGAGTCGGTGTATAATTCCAATCCGTAAAAAGTCGAGGTGCCCATTGCGGGTCAAAAACCCAAACGACCCATGAAATGCCTTGTGTATCACAATATTTTGTAATGGCATCACCATAAGATTCATCGCTGATAACGGGGATATGTGCTCCTCTTTCCTCTGCGCCAGAAAAGCCGATTTCAGTCAGAATAATAGGGTACTTTTCTTTGACAAAACCCCAATCTTTTGTCCATTGCTCCTCCCATGGTGCTTTTCTTTTCATCGGATACGGGTGCGACACGTACGCAATGCCTTCTATACTGAGGGGGTCTGTGGCGACATCCGTCAAATCATACGCCCAATTGAAACCTGCTACGAGTGGAATGGCGGTATTGCCATGCGCTCGAATAATGCCTATCATTTCCTCATTCAATTTTTTCCACTCAGCCCAAGAGCAAGTGCCTAATTGCCCGCTGTAAATGGTGGGTTCGTTGAACAATTCAAAAAAGGCAACCGTTGTATTCCCTTTAAAATGCTTTGCCATCGTGCGCCAAAAATCGAACGTTTCTTTTTGAGTGGTGTCATAATTATCACTTTGGTACATTTCAGTACGAAGGTTGCCGATGCTATGCCAGTC
>JAYTON010000650.1:0-2960 GCA_043747725.1 Saprospiraceae bacterium | reverse complement strand
TAAGATTGCAAAAAATAATATACTGATAGAACAGATTGATGCCTTCGATTTAGCAACCCGCATTGTGGGTTTGCAAGTCGCCGACGTGGCAAATGATTCAATCATGAACCTCATCCGCAATCATGATGCCTACTTGAGCGACACCGATTTTGAAGACCTTTTTCACGATAAAATAGCGTCTATTTATAGAAAAACAGGGCATCCAGGCATCGCTTATTTGACGGATTATTCAATTAGAGATTTAGAAAAAAACCCACATTTACCTGAAATAGATGACCTTATTGCCCTTTGTCGGAAACCTTTGAAAACGCAATATGAGTTGGAGTTAGTGACTTTAAGTGGTAAAAAGACTATCGAAACCATGCTTTGGAATGTCAAGGCACGGTATCATTTAGCGCGTTTTGAAATGGAAGCGGCGAATGAATGTTTCAAACGCATACCTGATAATGAGCGCGGTAAAAAATATACGCCATTTTTGGATAAAATAAATGATTGCGTGGGGTGCAATAGTACAGACTCTGTGCTGTACAATCGCGCTGAATTTACGCAGCAAATGCTCTATTTGGAGTATCAAATTCGCATATCTTCCCCTGGCAGTGCAGTGGATACCAATTATTATAAACTCGGTTTGGGCTATTATAATATGACATATTTTGGCAACAGCAGCGGCATTGCGGATTATTATCGCAGCGGAAAATCGTGGGAAAATATCAATAGCGGCAGGAATGTGTTTGCATTAAAAGGTTTTCCTTTGGGCAATTATGAGGTCACTGATGTATCACTCGCCTTAGAACATTTTGAAAAAGCCCGTCAACTGACTCAAAATCGGGAGTTGCAAGCCCGTTGCGCATTTTGGAGTGCTAAGTGCGAACAGATATTATTTTTTCTGAGCAAAGACAATCATTATACATTCAATAATAAAATTGCTCCAATCATACCCCCTCAGTATCGCCGCTATTTCAAGCTTCTAAAAGAGTATTATTCTGATACACAATTCTATAAACAGGCAGCTACAGAATGCAAATATTTTCAATTTTATACGACTAAATAGGCAGCAATTTTCACTATAAGCGTAAAATTCAATGTAAAATTTGTTACTCAAATAAGTGGGCAAATAGAAGCCTTTTAACTTTTCAATCTTCACAATTCACTATTTTAACTTATGTATAACGCATTGATAATAACACCTTAACTGACGAGATTATAGTTTTGTATCATGAAATTTGATTCAATAACTTTTAAATTAATCTCTTTTATGAAACAATCGAAAATTCATCTTGCCCTTATTATTTTTAGTTTTTTGGCTTTAACAAAAACCACTGCTCAAGTAGATGTAAAAATTAGCCCTTTGAATCTTTTATTAGGCAATATCGCTGGAGCCGTAGAAGTGGGCGTCACTCCAAACGTAGGCATCGAAGCTACACTCGGTCATAGCTGGACAAAACTAACAATAGAAAGCAATGAATATAAATCCTCCAAACCGCGTTATGGCATCAACGTTCGCTACTATGTGAATCCGAATGAGAAAGGCTTAAATAATTTTTATGGGGCTCTTTACACACGTGGATCAAATGCGCATTTAACCAGAACTTCTGATAATGTAACAGGTACTTACAATCGTGTAGGTTTAGGCTTCATGGTGGGGTATAAATTAGTGACTCGAAATGAAAAATTAATTTTTGATTTCAATTTAGGATTTGGTCGCACATTGCGTAATCAAATTTCTTTAAGTGACTCCAAACCTGTTAATTTGAATAATATCCCATTCGTCAATTGGGACATACCAGCGACAATATCAATTGGTTATAGATTTTAAATTGTTTAACATATTTTTTTACAAGCTATTCAGGTATCGCCTTGAATAGCTTTTTTTTATTTTAATTTATTTAAAAATAAAATAATATTGGGAAATCTAAGACTTAATTTTAATTTAGTTGCTCAATCATTCAAATGTTTTAATTTGAGAAACTTTGAATTCAAGGACACCTTTTTTTTAATGAAAAACCATATCATTAATCATGAGAAAATTAACAACAATTGCCTTTCTATTGCTCTTTTTTATGTCTTGCAAAGATCACAAACCCGTAGGAAACAGAATCCTCATCAAAAACGGAATGATTTACGATGGCTCTGGCTCACAACCATACACAGCCGATATTTTGATTCAAGGCGATACCATCGCTACCATCACAAAGCCCGGAATACTGAGGGGGGGCGTGGAAATTGATGCCAAAGGGATGGCTGTTGCCCCGGGTTTCATCAATATGTTGTCGTGGTCAACAGAAACTTTGATTGCTGATGGGCGGTCGCTTGGTGAAATCAAAGAAGGTGTTACGCTTGAAGTCATGGGCGAAGGTAATTCAATGGGTCCCCTCAACGATTCCATGCGTCGCGAAACGGAAGCAAGCATGGGTGATTTGAAATACAAAATCGAGTGGACAACGCTGGCGGGCTACTTGGATTGGCTCACCAAGCGCGGCGTCTCTTGCAATGTGGCGTCATTCGTAGGTGCGAGTACGGTTAGAGAAAATGTTTTAGGGAGTAAAAACGTAGCACCCAATGCCGAAGAGCTCAATAAAATGAAGGATTTGGTGCGCCAAGCCATGCAAGAAGGCGCGATGGGTGTCGGTTCTGCACTCATTTATGCCCCTGGTTTTTATGCTAAAACCGACGAACTCACGGAGCTTTGCAAGGTGGCTGCGGAGTACGATGGCATGTACATCAGCCATATGCGTAGCGAAGGAAATCGTCTTTTGGAAGCTGTAGATGAATTGATAACCATAGCGAGAGACGCTAAAATTAGAGCAGAAATATATCATTTGAAGGCAGCGGGCAAGCAAAATTGGGATAAATTGGATGCAGTAGTTGCTAAAATTGATGCTGCCAGAGCCAGAGGCTTGCAAATTTCTACGAATATGTACACCTACATCGCAGGTGCGACAGGCTTGGATGCCACGATG
>JAYTON010000649.1:0-4013 GCA_043747725.1 Saprospiraceae bacterium | reverse complement strand
TTCCCTATAAAAAACCCCGTAATCAAGAATTAACACAGATACAGAAAGATGAGAATAAACAAAAATCAAGAAAACGTATTTGGGTTGAACATAGCATCGATGGCATGAAAAAATATAGATTTCTTTCTGATAGATTTAGATAGTTATATGAATGGCTATCAAACTTTGCTGCATATTGCATCAACGCCCAATGAACCAGAGCAATATGTTTTGAGTTGTGCAGTTCTCGTTGCCCTCAATGGAGTTTATTTTGCTTTCGCAAATTATTCTATTTGTTTTTCATTTTAAACTAACTTTTTTTCTTGTTAAAGGATTCAGTTGGAGAAATGAAATAAACTTTTCCGATTTCGATCCTAATGGTAATTGGAATAAATGGTATGGGTTTTCTGAAAATGTTGACAAATACTTCTGGAAAGTTGATTTGGTATTTAATTTTTCTACTTTTCATGACTGGTTGAACGTCTATACTGTCAGCTATATTATTTTTGATATTTCAAAATACATTACGATTGGTTGTATTTTTTGGCAGTTTTCTAAAGTTTTTTCTCAAAATAACGATTTTAGTGGCTTTACTACTGAGGGGGTAAAGCGTTTACACTTGATTGCTTTTTTGACGTTGCTGATTCCTTTTTTTAGTTATGTGACTAAATGGATTTTTGTTATTTATGCTGGAACACAAAGTACATATATTGGCTCTGATTTGGTAGAAAAATGGATATGACGCTTGCTAACTTGTCTATATTGAAAACAGGCAAAGCGAAAGCTGTCCGATTTAGTACTTTGGAGTTGATTTGCAAAATTTTGGATTGCCAACCAGGTGATATTTTAGAATTTGTACCCGATTAAAATTTAAAATTAAGCTGCTTGCATATGTACATAGCATGACTGACGTTTGATTAAAAAAGACAAAATTTATAATCAAAAAGCGTTTTTTCCAAAAAGCCATTGTATTATTGTGATGCCTTGTTGATAGAGCAATTTTATACAAAAGGAGATTTTTTATTTAAACTACAAAATATAAAATATGGCTAATCTGAATACCGAAATCAATAAATCGCATACTTACGATGTGATAGTGATTGGTTCGGGCATCAGCGGCGGTTGGGCTGCTAAAGAATTTGCGGAGAAAGGGCTTAAAACTTTAGTACTTGAAAAAGGGCGCATGGTCAACCACGTCGATGATTACCCCACCATGCTGAAAGATGTTTGGGAATTGCCTCATCGAGGTGCTTTGACTGATCAAGATAAAAAGGATTATTATGTGCAAATTAGAAGCGGTTTTGTAGGCGAATCAACGAAACATTTTTTTACGAAAGACGTGAATGACCCCTATATTGAGAAAAAACGCTTTGATTGGATTCGCGGCAATCATGTAGGAGGACGCTCCATCACTTGGGGCAAACAAGTTTATCGCTGGAGTGATTTGGATTTTGAAGCCAATGCAACAGACGGCATTGCCATTGATTGGCCCATTCGCTACAAGGATTTAGAGTCGTGGTACACGTATGTTGAGAAATTTGTAGGCGTCAGTGGTGAAAAATTAGGGCTTCCGCACTTGCCCGATGGCTATTTTCTACCACCGATGGAGTTGAATTGCCTTGAAAAGCATTTTCGTAAAGAAATGGAGGAAAAGTTTAAACGCCCCGTCACCATTGGTCGGGTAGCGCATTTGACGGAGCCGAAGCCTTGGCATTTGGCGTTGGGTAGAGGGCAATGTCAAAACCGCAACCGTTGTTCGAGGGGCTGTCCGTATGGTGCCTACTTCAGCAGCAATTCGGCAACTTTACCGGCGGCTAACAAGACGGGTAATTTTTCTATCAGACCTAATTCTGTCGTGCATTCTATCATTTTAGATGATAAAAAAAAGCGAGCAAAAGGCGTCAAAATTATAGATAGCGAAACCAAACAAGAAGTTGAATTTTATGCAAAAGTGATATTTTGTTGCGCTTCTACCTTGGGAACAGCGCAAATTCTGCTCAATTCAAAGTCTGCCCGCTTTCCAAATGGTCTGGGCAATGACAGTGGTGAATTGGGTCATAACCTCATGGATCACCATTATCGCGTAGGCGCAATGGGTTCATATGATGGTTTTGAAGACCAATATTATAAAGGACGACGCCCGAACGGTTTATTTATTCCTCGCTATGTCAATTTGGATGAAAAAACGAAGAACTCTAATTTCATTCGCGGCTACGATTTTCAAGGAGCTGGTGCAGGGCGTGGCGATTGGGGAAGAGGTGTCAATACTGAGGGGGTCGGTGCAGCTTTCAAAGATTCGCTTTTCAAACCGAGTGGTTGGGGCATGGCATTGATGGGCTTTGGTGAAGTGCTTTCTTATCACGACAATAAAGTAGAACTCGACGCTGAAAAAAAAGACCAATGGGGTATTCCGCTTCTTGTTTTTGATGCTGAAATCAAGGATAATGAGCGTAAAATGCGAGAACAAATCAAAAAAGATGCGGCTGAAATGCTGGAAAGTGCAGGTTTTAAAAACGTCACGACCTTTGATAATGCAGGTGGCTTAGGTGTAGGTGTACATGAAATGGGTACTGCGCGCATGGGTAAAGACCCTAAAACCTCTGTTTTGAATGGCAATAATCAAGTCCATGCCGTGCCGAATCTGTTTGTAACGGATGGGGCGTGTATGACATCCGCTTCATGCGTCAATCCCTCCATTACATATATGGCGTTGACAGCGAGAGCGGCGCATTTTGCGGTGAATGAATTGAAAAAAAGAAACCTTTAATAGTGAAAAATGAAAAGTGAAAAGTGAAAATGCACTGGAGGTACAAAATATCGGTAGAATAAAAAATTATTGACAATGAATAGAAGAGAATATCTTAAAAATACAGCCTTATTGGTTGGATATGCTGTGTCAGCGAGTGCCTTGTCGGAGACATTTATGGCTTGCAAGACTGAAAGAGTGGTCAATTTGGATTGGCAGCCCGTGTTTCTCAATAAATTTCAAGCCAATACTTTGAGTGAAATGACGGAAACCATTTTGCCTAAAACGGCTACGCCCGGCGCTAAAGAAATTGGTGTGCCGCAATTTATAGACAAAGTCCTCAAAGACCTACTTTCGGAAGATGAACAACAAGACTTTATGAAAGGATTGCAATCCTTAGACGATATATGCATGGGTAATTATGGAAAATATTTCGAAGCCTGTACAAAGGAACAAAAAGAGCAAATTCTTTTGAAAATGGATAGAGACGCCGCCAAGTTACCCCCCTCAGTATGGGGCATCACTTTGGTTGAAAAACCTGACCCAGTTATGTTTTATAGACGCGTGAAAGCTTTGACTATTTCAGCCTATTTTACTTCTGAAAAAATTGGGAAAGAGGTATTGGTTTATGACCCGATACCGGGCGAATATATTGGCTGTATGCCGTTTACGGGGCAGAATGTTTGGAGTGGGGAGTAGAATTTAAAATTGAGCTATAGAAACTATCGCTTTATCGCCTACTGAAATATTCCCAGCTTTTTCAATCCAACCGACTAAACCACGTTGCCCAAATGCTGCTTGGACAAAACCGACCGTCGGCTCAAAACCCAAGTATTCAACTATCTTTTGATGGGCAATTTTACAGGGTTTGTTATCGCCACACACTATTAAGACGACCCTATCTTTTGAATCGGGTCGAATGGTCAACATACTGAGGGGGGGTAGTTTCGTCAAATTGGGAATGCCTTTTATCAATAAATTAGCCCCAATCCACTCAGGTTTTATAGCAGAAACACCCATTTTTGAAGCAATATCCGCTAATTCCTCTTCACTGACGGCTGACCATTGGCGATTGTTGCGGATGACTGTTCCACGAGGATACTGACTCAATTCTCTGACCGATGATTTCATCGTGAAACCAAAATGCTTATCGCCAACGACGCCACCGTCTGCAAATTCTAAAGTTTCATAAGCTGTACTGTGCAATGAGCCTTTGGTTTCGGAGCGCAATACGGCTATTATCTCCCCTACCCACTCAGTTTTTTTTATGAATTTCATTTTTTAATTT
>JAYTON010000648.1:0-3976 GCA_043747725.1 Saprospiraceae bacterium | reverse complement strand
ACGGCAGGATTATCGCCCCAATTAATGCATGAATTAATGATGACCGCCCTGCCATCGGGCAACTCCCCTGCCCCATCCGAGCCTAAAATAGACGGGTATTTAATGCCTGCATACATGCCTTTCAGAATCCAAACATCGCGGTGGTTCAAGGCAGCAGCTTTCAATTTTACAATAGTTTCCCCTTCCTGTTCTGCTCCGCTCACAGAGACACTTTTATCGGAAAGCAAAATTGAAGGATTTTCAACTTCTTCAAACATTAAAGGTTGATCTTTAGCAACTAAAACAAGAGCTTTCATATAATTTTCCAAATATTAAAATTTTATAAATTAATTTTCGCTGAAAAGATAGAGACATATTTCAACTTCACCGTCATAATTTCGTTAGAAAAAAGAAAAATCTTAAAGGACACGTTTGACCTATAAAGTAAGTCCGTAGAGTAACTATTTTGATAAAGTTGTAGTTAATAAAAACTTAAAGTCATGCGTTATTCAATAAAACTTCTCAAATTTGCATACGGTTTGTTACTCCTTTCAAAGGAAATTTAAAAAAATTTTAATTTAAAAATAAAATATGAAATCTGACTTAACAAAACTCATTTTAACAGGCGTTTTCATTGTATTGATGCGCACATTTTCAGTAGCCCATACAATTGAAGGAAAAGGTTACGACATCAAAATCAAACTGACCGAATACGCCAGCGATTCGCTTTTTCTCGGCTATCAATTAGGCAATCAATCTTACATCAAAGACACGGCTATTTTAGATAAAAAAACAGGTTATTTTAATTTTAAAGGGGAGAAAAACCTTCTACCAGGTGTTTATCTTTTGATAATGAAGCCTGATAACAACTATTTTCAGTTGATGATCTCTGAAAAAGAGCAAAATTTCACGCTGGCAACCAGTACGCAAGACCCCTATAACCAAGCGATTTTAAAAGATTCAAAAGACAATGAAGTCTTCTTCAATTATATGAAGTTCCTCAGCGAAATGCGTAAAACTGCCGAAGCTGCCAACGCCCTCAAAGCGACAGATTCGACTGGTGCTATGAAAAAATTGGAGGCTTTGGATAAGCAAGTAAAAGAATATCAACACAATTTGATTACTAAAAATGTCGGCTCCACATCGGCTATGCTCATTAAAACAGCGATTGAGGTTGAAAATCCAAAATTAGGTGAAATAAAAAATAAAGAAGATAGAGACAACGCCATGTATCTTTTTTACAAAGAACATTGGTTCGATAATTTTGAAATGGGCAATCCTGCCTTGTTGCGCTCCCCTGTTTTATTCCAACGCATTGATTATTATATTGAAAAAATGACGCCTACGCATCCTGATTCTATTAATATTTCTTTGGATAAAATATTGGGTCTATTGAAGCCGCATAAAGAATCTTTTCAATATTATTTCATACATTATCTCAATCAATATGCTAAGTCAAAATTAGTTGGTTTTGATGCTATTTATGTGCATTTAGCTAAGAAATACATCGAAACAGGCTTGACAGATGAGTTTTTAGACAAAGAGAACCGCGATAAAATAGTGCTCAATGCTAATAAACTCGACCCTATTTTGATAGGCAAACGCGCACCGGAAATCAAGGTTTTTAAGGATGATAACTCGATGATTTCGCTATCGGATATAAAATCAAAATATACGGTTTTGTTTTTCTTCGCACCCGATTGTGGTCATTGTCAGAAACAATCACCTGACTTAGTGGCTTTTGCTAAACATGCTAAGGAGAAAAAAATCAATGTGAAAGTATTGGCAACTTGTACCTATCTCGGCACCGATAAAATGCCTGAGTGTTGGAAATATGTGAAGGAAAAAGGCTTCGATGATTTCATCAATACCGTTGATCCATTCTTAATCTCTCGTTATAAAACGCTTTATAATGTAGAAACCACGCCGCAGATATTTATCCTCGATGAAAATAAAATCATTCGCTCAAAAAGCATCGAAGCGAAGCAAGTAGAAGAAGTTTTGGATTTCATTATTCAAGAAGATAATGAAAAATTGAAGAGAGAAGTGAAGAAAAGTTAGTTAATAATGATGAATGACGAATGATGAATTTTTTACCCCTCAGTATTGTTTATAAAATATTGATTTTCAACAAATTACGCAATTCATCATTCATCATTCATCATTATTAATTTTCTCTGTATTTTGAAAAAACCATTAAACCTGCTACGCAAAAAATAAACGCTGCACCTACACTTATCTGTACACCCAAGGGATTGTCAACACTTTTTCCTAAAATCAACAGCGAAGGGAATATCAAATTGGCTATTGAAATGCCCACTTTCATCATAAAAGCCGCTACGCCATAGAACATACCTGACTGGTTTTTACCCGTTTCAACCTCGTTTTGATAGACAATATCGGCGACAATCGTATTAGGTAAAATACCAAATACTGCCAAAGGAAATGCCGCAAATATGGACACTAACCAAAAACGCGCAATGCTCGGAATGGGTAAAAGAAGAACGCCAAAAATTAGGCAAAACACAATAAAACCGTAGATAATTATCTTCCTTTTGCCTATTTTCTTTTCAAATCGACCCATAAAAGGGTAAAATAGGAAACTCATAAAAAAGCTCACTGCGCCAAAAAACGACGCCATACTTTTATCCAATCCAAAGAGAATGGTCACATAATAAATAATGCCCGCTTGAATAAAAGTGAGCGCCAACCAGTAGAGTAAATAAGAAATCGAAAAATATTTAAAATTTTGATTTTTAAAAACGGATGACAATGAATGAAGAAAATTTTCCTGCGGTTCGCCTTGTGCAGCATAGCGGTTTTCGTCTAAAAAAAAAACAGGTATGAGCATGAATATCAAGGAAACAATTGCAAAAATCAAAACCGACATTTGGAAAGCTTGTACTGAGGGGTAGCCGATGGATTCAAAAACGCCTTGCAAAGCAGGCGTTGCATTGCCAATCAGAAAACCTAATGCCCACGTAATGGAAATAATGGTAGAAATTCGCAACCGATCTTCTTTCACATGTCCCAATTCCGAAATCAACGCCGAGTAAGGAATCACGTACATAGCATAGGAGACGTAATAAATAAAAATCGTCATTGATAACCATATCGTATTCATCGACGATATCCCCTCAGTAACTGGGCGAAAAATGAGGTACGATGTTAATGCCAACGGTACAGCCGCTAAACCCATAAATAATCGTCTTTTTCCAAAGCGATTGACCGTTTTATCCGATAAATTAGCAATTAATGGATCAATCAAGGCATCAAAAAAACGTCCACTAAAACCAATAACGCCCAGCAATGTCAAGCCTAAAAGCGTGGCATGAGGAATAAAATTTGGAAAGACGCCTTTAGAGCCAATGTTCTCAGGAGGTAAATAAAAATAAGACAATAAAGTGCCTACACCATAACTCGCCAACGACCAACCGAGTTGCCCCATCGCATAAATCCAAATAATACTGAGTGGGGGACGTTCAGCTCGCGCCAGTTGATTTTCATCATGTATGTTATCTAAAATAATATTTGCCATTCAGGTTTTTCGTTTTTTAATTCAATACAATTATCCTAATTCCTAATTTAAAATTCCTAATTCCAATCTCCTAATTCCTAATTAAAATCATTTCCTTTCAATAATATCCATCACCAAATGCAAAAGCTCGGTCGGGCGATTCGTAATACCGAAAGCGTAGGGCGGCACACCTTTCTCTTCATGCATTTTGGTGATATAAAAAATAGTCGGAATTCGGATATTTTGTGCAAACAATTCTTTTAAAAATTCATAGCCTTCATGTACATTACCATTTCTATTCAAATCCGAAACGATAAAATCGTAAGGGACATTTTTAATCATTAATTCAGCATTTTCAGAACTAAAAGCCGAGTCAATTTGCACATTTAGCGCAGTTAATAAGCGTTGTTCGCTCAAAACACAAGGCGGGTTATCATCAATCCACAACGCGCGCAAAGTCAAATTTCGCTCTTTTACATT
>JAYTON010000647.1:0-5508 GCA_043747725.1 Saprospiraceae bacterium | reverse complement strand
ACAGGTGGTTACACCTTCAAAGAAGCCATCGTTCACAAAGACAAAGTGAAAGAGTGGTTTGCTGCAAGTAAGTAAATATAGACGCTATATTTTTTATCAAAACATTTTGTTTAAATGTTTGTTAAAAGGCTTTTTCTCTTGATGAAGAAAAAGCCTTTTTGGCTTTTATTTATTGTGCACTTTAAAAACAAAGTAATAATATGAGTTTTTTTAGCCGGTTTTTTAATAAAGAAAAAGAAGAAGACCTCGATAAGGGTTTGGAAAAAACCAAAGAAGGCTTTTTTGGGAAAATAGCGCGTGCTGTAGCTGGTAAAACCACGGTAGATGAAGAGGTATTGGATGAACTTGAAAGTATCCTCATTTCTTCTGATGTCGGCTTGGATACTACCGTCAAAATTATTGACCGCATAGAAGCCCGAGTGGCGAAGGATAAATATGTGAACACCGACGAGCTGAATTTCATTCTGAAAGATGAAATCGTAGATTTGCTTGCTGAAAATAATACTGTTGAAGCAGAAGATTTTAACATACCCCTCAGTATCGGGCGTCCTTACGTGATGCTCGTGGTGGGTGTGAACGGCGTGGGTAAAACGACGACTATTGGCAAACTGGCGCATCAACTCACCAAGCAGGATTATCGAGTGGTATTAGGTGCAGCGGATACTTTCAGAGCGGCGGCTGTTGACCAGTTAAGAATATGGTCGGAGCGAGTGGGCTGCGAATTTTATTCAAAAGGCATGAATACTGACCCCGCTGCGGTGGCTTATGAAACGGTAGAGTATGCTAAAAAATACAATTGCGATGTCGTGATTATTGACACCGCAGGGCGTTTGCACAATAAAGTG
The DNA here is from genome assembly GCA_043747725.1 of Saprospiraceae bacterium. Lineage (GTDB taxonomy): Bacteria > Bacteroidota > Bacteroidia > Chitinophagales > Saprospiraceae > JAAFJT01. Next base: position 4,663 of record JAYTON010000647.1, on the reverse strand, counting down.
AATCTGATGAACGAATTGGGCAAAATAAAGCGCTCAGTGGGCAAGGCAATGGATGGCGCACCGCACGATGTGATGCTTATTTTAGATGCTTCAATGGGTCAAAACGCTATTGAACAATGTAAACATTTTACGGAGGTGACTGATGTGAGTTGCTTGGCTTTGACTAAATTGGATGGCACGGCGAAAGGTGGCGTTGCTATTGGTATTAGTGATCAATTTAAGATTCCCATAAAATATATTGGCGTCGGCGAAGCCATTGATAAATTACAGATTTTTAATAAAAAAGCTTTTGTAGAGTCTTTATTTAAGAGTAAATTAGAGTAAAATACTCTTATCTTTGAAAAGATAATAGATTGCAAATACAATCCCTTTCCAATAAAGTGTCATAGCTTTTGGAAGGGGATTGTTCGTTATAGTCAAGTAGATACCCCTCAGTATAAAACCTGCTTTTAACATTTTGAAGCAAAGAAAAACCCGCAAGACTTTTACATCTTGCGGGTTTTTACTTTATATAAATAATTGATTATCAACTATTTAATTCGCTTTTACAAAACGCTTGGTCATGATACCATCAGGTGTTAATATCTGAATGAGATAGGTGCCTGACGGATAATCGTTCACTTGAAGTTGAATGTTTTGCTTCTGGAATTTATCCATCACTTGCTCTGTCATCAACCGACCGTCAACTGTCATGACTCTGAATAAAGCATCACTGACTTTTTCCAAATCTACTTGAATATTGACTACATTGTCTTGACCAACCGGATTGGGTGATAGCACCATCGTATTTTTATTGGATAAAACAGTTGTTGTATTAGTTAAAAGGAATGGCAATACATTTAAACGAACAACAGGTACTAACGTCTGATTGGTAAAACCACCGGTTGACCAATCACTATCAGCCGTTTTGCCTAAAATAATACTGTATCGGGCAGAACCGACAGAATCCGTTACATAACGCATAGCACCATAGTTATAGGTATCGCTATTGAATACCATTTGAAGATAATTAGAATCAACAGGTGCAGCTATGGCGGGTGCATCAAATTCAACAACAGCTATATAACCAGTATTGGCTTTCGGATAGAAAGATTTATTAGTATTAATGTCCACTAATTTAAATAAAAACCATGCATTTGCATTAGCTACATTCGCTGGTATGAGAGTATCAGAAGCAGCTGCAAGCGTTCTTTCCGAAGCTTGAATGACCCCATCTTTATTAGCATCTTTCCATTCGTATAGACTTCCCTGGATGCGTCTTCCTGCTGCTGCTTTAGGATTGAGACGCGTTATTAAAGTAGTAATGGTAGCAGGTACTTTGTTAATACGATAATAAACACCATAACGAACTGAGCGAGGTTCAGTTCCTGTCCAAAAGCCGTTTCCTAAGCGAGTAGTTGTTGTATTGGCATTTTCTTTAGTATAATTAGATTTACCAACTCCAGCAATAACCACACTATTAGCATTAGAAGTATCCGACACCCAAAATTCGAAACGAATCGTATCATTTTTAGGGTTGATATCTACTTTCGAACTATCTCCAAAAACGCGATAACTACCAAAATAACGACCTACTTGAGAGATTGTGGCAGGCAATAAAACATTGGGCAAAATACGGTTTTCATAAGTAGTATCTGCTTTGAAAGAAGTTGGATATTGAGAGCTTGTACTATTGTAAATTAAAGCTGTATCGGCGGCTCGCCATACTTTTACTTGCAATTTCACATTATTCATTGCATTAGTACCCACATTACTTACATCTGCGAGGAATCGGATGGTATCCAATTGATTAACAGGGGTATAAAGACTTGGGGGGATGGCATAAAAAGTCGTATTGACTTGTATATCGTAATACTTGAAGTTTATCAAGGATACATCATCAATAGCCCAATAGTAATAATCCCCATCAAATTTAAATTTGATTCTGAAATTAGCTGAACCTACGCTACCTGTCAAAGTCACTCTTTTTCTTGTAGAATCTGTATTGGTTGCTATTACAGGATTCGGAGATGAGGCATTGGCTGCAATTTCATCATTAAACCGAATATCCGGCGACCATGTAGTGCCACCGTCACTTGAATAAGCTATATAAGTACGGGCTGAGAAATTTCTAAAAATTTGGTGAAATTGTACGATAATATCGCTAAAACCGGTTGTATTCATGATGGGAGAAATTAATTCCGCAGCATGTGGAGAAGGTGAAGGTCCAGTACCGGCATTAGCCGCCACACCACCATCATCTAAATAATTGGAATCAAAAAAAGCAGAACCATTGGCACTGGTAGGCGCATTCAAAGCGCGATTGCCGCCAAATGCACCTCTACTACTGGTGTTTTTTGTCCAAATCCATTGAGTATTGTTTAATTTTGCGGGGTCATCCGATACCAATGGTTTGGATATCCAACCTTTAAAACCAGCAGGCGGCGTTGGAGTAGTTGTTTTACTTTGAAATATTTGAGTGGTATCAGCGAACTGACTGGCTTTGATAGTAGCACTATCCGATGCGAGGGGCCATATAGTCGTTTGAGCACTCAGTGTATTGACGCCTAGCAAAAGCATCATCATGGCAAAGAAATGAGTAAAAATTTTACGCATAATAATTTAATTTTAATTGTGAAATGGTTTCAAAAATGCCCTCAATTGTCAAAATATTATCTTGTAAAGATGCTTTTATCAAGAGGGTGCAAGAGTCGCAAAGTAAAGCAATAATTTTTTCAATAAAAATGTTTAATTAAAAAAATTATTATTGTAACTAAGAAAAGCGGAATAAAGGTATATTTCACACCGAAAAGGTATGTGAAAATTTTGACTTAAATCATTTTTAGGGACTTAAAATAGGATGCTATTCGATAAAAAGGGGGTTTGTCAAGAGGAAGTACAGGAAAATTAAGACGAAAACTCTTGGGCTAATTGTTCGAGATTGACAGGTACAACACCTGCCGTTTCGCATACTTGCCCACCTGCTAAGTTAGATAATGTAGCTATAGTATCTATGCCTAACGCCAAAGCCAAGCCTAATGCTGCCACGCTCACCACAGTATCGCCCGCACCGCTTACATCGGTAATACTGCGCGTTTTGGTCGGGTAAATTTTACTCATCCCAAGCCCTTTTAGCTCTGGCTCTTGCCGCGTTCTACTCGCTGTGATTTGCCCTTCGGATGTATAACCTTCAAAATATAAACCTTTATCCGACAGTGTAATCATTGTATATTTTTGATCTAAATGCGTGCGTAAATAATCAGCCGCTTTTTGTAAAGATTCCAACTCAGGTTTGACTTCAAAAGTCACTGCTTCGCGTATTTCTTTGAGGTTGGGTTTGAAAAGAGTGGCTTGTTTATAATCTAAAAAATGGTGCTTTTTGGGGTCTACCACTGTCGGAATATTATGCTTCAAAGCCTCTGACATCACCCCTTCAATTATCTTAGAAGTTAATACTCCTTTGTTGTAGTCTTGAAAAATAATAACGTGTATTTCTTTGATTGTCAATAAATTACGAATTTTATTTAAAAAAATAGCTTGTAAATTCTCCTCTAAATCGTGTGTGTTTTCACTATCTACCCTTAGCATCTGATGAGTACCTGCCATGATGCGCGTTTTCACAGTTGTCTTTCTATCCGATTCTATCATGACCCCCTCAGTATTTAGGTTAAATTCTGTCATTAAATTTTGAAAAATCACCCCCTCAGTATCATTGCCTACCACGCTGTATAAATAAGGTGTTGCACCCAATGCTTTAATATTGAGTGCTACATTTGCCGCACCACCCAAGCGGTCTTCCTGCTTTTGCAACTCCACCACAGGCACAGGTGCTTCGGGCGAAATTCGGTTGACTTTGCCATTTAGATACCTGTCAATCATCACATCGCCGACGATGAGGACGTTGAGTTTTTTGAAATTTTCTAAAATATTTAAAATATCAGTCATATTAAAGTAAGGATATTATTTTGTTAAAAGTCCCCTTTTGGGGGATTTAGGGGGCTATAAATTGAACAATTTTATCAGTAGCACCTTTATTTTCCCCAACGTATTTTAAAGCAGCATTTGAGGCATCAAGGTAGTTTTTTTTGTCATTTAAAAACAACATGTTATTTTCAAAATCGGCATAATTTGTAATTGAAAATGCACCACCCGTTGCTATTAATTGATTCGCTTCTTCAAACTTTTTGTATTTTTTCCCAAAAATAACAGGCAACCCAAAGGCAATCGGTTCGAGGGTATTATGTATGCCTTTTCCAAATCCACCCCCAATATATGCCACTTTTCCATAGCGATAAATAGAGGACAGCATGCCAATATTATCTATAATTAAAATGCGGCAACCACTAATATTTTCCTTAAAATTATCACTAATTGTATTTTGAGCCGAGTGCAAAAAGTCCCCCTTTGGGGGATTTAGGGGGCTGTTAGTGTTGAGTTTTGAATATCTCAAACTTGCTTCGGGCAGCATTTTTTCTAAACGTTCTATATTTTTAATTGAAATATCGTGCGGCACAAAAATAAATTTATAATGTATAAAAGATTGATTTGTTAAGAGTTGTATAATAATTTCTTCATCGGGCTGCCATGTACTCCCGCATACGAGCGTGAGTGAAGATCCGACAAATTGTTCAATCAGAGGAAACGACTGGGCTTCAGCGGCAATGCTCATCACGCGATCAATGCG
>JAYTON010000646.1:0-2305 GCA_043747725.1 Saprospiraceae bacterium | reverse complement strand
TCAATACCACCGCCGCGCACATAAAAGCCGCTACTCCCTTCCATTGCCTTCACACCGGGCAAGAGTTGTATGCTTTTCAGAACATCTACTTCCCCCATTAAAGCGGGCATTTTTTTAATATTTTCAATGGGCATCGTTACCGTTCCCATTTTGGTACTCGATACATTTTTATCTTTTGGATCAGCTGTGATAACCACTTCTTGCATCACGACCCCCTCAGTAAGAGAGATGTTTTTGGACACATCGCTTGTCAAATCCACCTCCACCTCTACATCGCCATAACCGACGTAACTAATTTTGATGGTGTACTTACCTTGAGGCATTGTCAGCGAGTAAAACCCATAGGTATTGGTAGAAGTGCCTTGATTGGTTGACGCTTTATTAAAGACATTCACCCCAATCAAGGTTTCCCCCGTGCGGGCATCCTTAACATAACCTGATAATGTGTAATTCTGTGAAAATGAAGCATTTATAAACACAATGCTCATAAATAAGGAAAGTAAAAATAGTCGGGTATTCATAATGATTTCAATTTTTTATTTTTAATCTAAGGTTTTAGGTCATTCCAATGAAAGACAATTGAAATGAATTGACCCCTATGCTAAAACCAATTTTTATAAACACTATAACCTCGCCAACCTTCAATGGTTCAATTTTTTAATCGAAAAAGACAAAATAATATTTTGTAGAAGCGCGGTTTTTTTTATAAAAATATCTAAATTCACATACTTTATTTCAACCGAAAAATGACAATATGTGCCCGAGAGCGTACAAAAGTAACGCCCTTGGAATAAAATTGTGACTATTTTCAAACCAAACCATTCAAACAATAGACTAATTGTTTGAATTTCAAGATGAAATGGATAATAATTATTGGACTCAACTTAAAACAGCTTTCCTATGTGCATAACCTTCTTTCCAATTCTTCCATTTTTCACCGAGCGTAGCATTCATGCCTTTATCAATGATAAAATGTTGAGTCAGATTCCACAGACCTTTGAGTTGTGTTGCCCAACTATCATTAGCACGAAGAGACAGGGAAAATCCACCTTCAACGTACTCAATAAAATGCCAATAAGTGCTGGGCATGAATAGCGTTTCGCCATGTTCTAAAATAGTTTCGTAACCCACAGCATTTTTAAAAGCAGGAAATTTATCATAATCAGGTTGCAAAACATTAACGGGGCTTTGAACTGTAAAGGGATATTGATACAAGTAACGCGATTGGTCGGGTGGGAAAAGTACTACCCGTTTACGTGTACAAAATTGCGTTAAAAACACTGATGAACAGTCAATATCGTAGTGCATGGGCGTAAAACTGCCTTGCCCGCCGAAGAACATGAAGGGGTATTCTTTCACAAACCCATTCATAATAGTTGGCGTTTGCACATCATTCAGCAGTTCTGGAATATGTTGAAAAATATTGAAAAGAAACATCCTCAAATCCGTTGGTCCCGCTTGAATGAGGTGGAGATAATCGCCGAACGGCATTTTCTTTGTCGGCTGCATATATCCCTTGCCGGGTTTATGAAAATTATTGTCAAAAACAGGCACTTGGAGGCTGCCATAATGTTGTTTAAGATAATCAAAACTCCATTTCGTCGTCGCTTGCCAATTGGCGGCGAGGTCTTTAAAAACAATCGGGCGGCTCTGCTTGAGATAGTTTTTAGTAAAGTCCTCTTTGGTTACACCTGAGCGTTTTTCAATGGGTTGTAGGTTCATAGCTTCCTTTTTTTTAATCTATCTGAAATGTTTTGATAAAAATTCAGACCGCATGTATTTACGCCAAATTTAAGAAAATGGATTTTAAAATGCAATGTTCCAAGTTAAATATAGACATTTTAAACAGGGATAACCCTGCGAATATAAAAATGACGATGCCACTCAAAGTTGCATCGTCATTTTAGGGAACATGGTTGATAAAAAATTTGAACGCCAGTAGAAGACGAATCTCCGTACCAGCGTTCTTACCCCTCGTTGACCCATAAGGATTCGAACCTTAACAGGCAGAATCAAAATCTGCAGTGCTACCGTTACACCATGGGTCAAGTGCAGCCTTTTTTCAAAAGCGATGCAAAGATAACTTCTCTTTTTCGCTTTGTAAAGATTTTTGAATAAAATTTTATTAAAATTTAAATTTTAAAGTTTTATTTAGATGTAAAAGACTGATTGTCAATGATTTAAATAAATAAAAAATAATGAGATTCCTATAAAACTTTCTAAAGCACCCCTCAGTTGCCAAGTACCTCGCAATGACAATTTTCCCATTTTTTTAAATAAAAAGTCTCTATTTCCCTCAGAAACG